>CAZRID010000017.1:12369-16643 GCA_964600055.1 uncultured Acidimicrobiaceae bacterium | reverse complement strand
TCTGCGGGCTCGGCGCCCAACACCTTCTGAAGTCGAATACAGCCACCGACAGCTATCATTGGTGCAACAAACCTGAGCCGATAAGGCTCATATCCGGGGAATAGTGCCCACCCACCAGATGTTGCACCGTTCCCCATATATCGAAGGAAAACGGTCCAAAATGCCTGAAACCGCCCAACTCACCCTTCCAGTCCTTCCTCTCCACAACGGGGTTGTCTTCCCCCATATGGTGGTCACGGTCCGCATCGAGACCGGGGAAGGCAAGACAGCCCTCGCCGCCGCCGAGAAGAGCGGTGGCCGACTCCTCCTCGTCCCCCGTCTCGAAGGGCGTTACGCCGCGGTGGGCACCATCGCCGAGATACAGCAGTCCGACGACCAGGGCAACGTGGTCGTCTCTGGCGTGGCCCGAGCCAGGGTCGGCGCCGGCTCGGTCGACGAGACCGGGGCGCTCTGGGTCGAGGCCGAGTCCTACCCCGAAGTCGACATCATGGACGACGAGTTGGAAGCCCTTGTCGCCGAGTACCAGGCGGTGGTCAGCGCCGTGCTCGAGAACAGAGGAATGGCAGGCGTCGCCGACCGGCTGCTCAACATGGACAACCCGTCCCAACTCGCCGACCTCGCCGTCTACTCCCCCGACCTCAGCCTGGAGCAGAAGGTCGAGCTTCTGGAGGCCCTCGACATCCGCCAGCGTCTCGGCATGCTGCTGGTGTGGATGCGTGAGGTGCTTGCCGACTTCGAGCTGCGACGCAAGGTGCGCTCCGATGCGACGGAGCGGATCGAGAAGGGCCAAAAGGAATACATCCTCCGCCAGCAGATGGACGCCATACGCAAGGAGCTCGGCGAGGAAGGTGACATCGCCTCCGAGTACCGGGCCAAGCTCGCCGACCGGGAGCTGCCGGAAAAGGTGGCCGAGGCCATCGAACGCGAGGTCGACCGTCTGGAGCGGATGAGCGAGCAGTCGCCCGAGCATTCCTGGATTAGGACGTGGCTCGACACCATGTTCGAGCTGCCTTGGGGCGAAACCTCCGAGGACCGTCTCGACCTCGACGAGGCGTGGACCGTGCTCGACGCCGACCACACTGGTCTCGTGGACGTCAAAGAGCGGATCATCGAGCACCTGGCTGTGAGAAAGCTGCGCGCCGAGCGTGGCCTGGCCGACGGGGGTGACCGCAATAGCGGAACCATCCTCTTGCTGGCCGGTCCTCCCGGAGTGGGCAAGACCTCCCTCGGTGAGTCGGTGGCCCGTGCCCTGGGACGCAAGTTCATCCGGGTCGCGCTGGGCGGAGTCCGCGACGAAGCCGAGATCCGAGGCCATCGCCGCACCTATGTCGGGGCCCGGCCGGGTCGAATCGCCCGTGCCCTCACCGAGGCGGGAACCATGAACCCGGTGTTCCTTCTCGACGAGATGGACAAGGTTGGCAACGACTGGCGGGGCGACCCGTCATCGGCCCTGCTCGAGGTGTTGGATCCGGCCCAGAACCACACCTTCCGTGACCACTACCTGGAGGTCGACCTCGACTTGTCCCAGGTGTTGTTCATCGGAACCGCCAACATGTTGGAAACCATCCCCGCTCCACTGTTGGACCGGACCGAGGTGATCACCATCGACGGCTACACCGACGTCGAGAAGGTGGCGATCGCCCGTGACCATCTCCTCCCCCGCCGGCTGCGGGCGGCAGGGCTCGAGCCTGAGGAGCTGGAGGTGACCGAGGCCGCCCTGGCCGCCATCGTCGACCGGTACACCCGGGAGGCAGGGGTGAGAAACCTGGAGCGGGAGTTGGGCAAGCTCGCCCGGAAAGTGGCCACCGAAGTTGCCAAGGGCAAAGAAGGCGATGCATCGACAATTGTCGTCGTCGACGAGCCAGAGGTGCGGGACTATCTGGGCAAGGCCAAGGTGTGGAAGGACGAAGCCTCGGATCGCACCGATGTTCCCGGGGTGGCCACCGGTCTGGCGGTTACCGGCTCCGGTGGCGACGTGTTGTTCATCGAGGCCACTGCCATGGACGGCGAACCCGGTCTCACCCTGACCGGACAGCTCGGCGACGTCATGAAGGAATCGGCTCTGATCGCTCTTTCGTATGTCGAAGCCCACGCCGAGGAGTTGGGCATCGATCCCAAGGACCTGAAGCGAAAGTTCCACGTCCATGTCCCCGCAGGCGCGATCCCCAAGGATGGCCCCTCGGCCGGGGTGACCATGCTCACCTCGTTGGTGTCGCTACTCAGCGGGCGCAAGGTGAAGGACACGGTCGGGATGACCGGGGAGATCACCCTCCAGGGGAAGGTGCTTCCGATCGGTGGGGTGAAGCAAAAGGTGCTCGCCGCTCACCGGGCCGGCTTGAAAGAGGTGATCGTGCCCCGACGCAACGAGGCCGACCTCGACGACGTCCCGGAGAAGGTGCGTGAGGAACTGACCTTCCACATCGCCGACACCGTCAACGACGTGCTCGAAGCGGCTCTGGCCTAGTGGTCTGTCGCTCAATTGATGCCGCGGTGTCGCCGAGCAATCGGGGTCACCAGGGGCCTGTCCGAGAGCGGCTAACCCTGCTCCGGCACTCCCCATAGCGAGGCGCTGGAAACATTTCCGTTGTGGCCCGGGGCCGGGTTATCGGTGAGGGCGTCGACCAGGGGCTGCTCGTCGGGTTCCTCGCCAGCGCGCTGGTGCCTGCCCTCGCGCTCGATAGGACGGGCGAAGCGATCCCGGTCGACCTCCCCGGTCAGACCGCTGAGGAAATGGACGCTGACATGTCCGCATCCTTCGCAGACCACCCGCTCGACTCCTGTGCTTTGCACGGTGACGGCGACAAGGTGCGCGCACCGGTCTTGCCGGCGGATGCGGCGCAGAACGTCCATGTGTTAGCAAGCCTCCCTCGAAGCGACCCTGATTGTCAGTCTGCCGGGTGGCAGAGGCCCGGCAAAGGGCCAACTGGCTCGAACCCCGCCCTAACTAGTCACTGCCGGATCGCGAGTGTTTCCCATCCTCCGCGCCCGGGTTTAGCCCCTGTAGACAATTCCAGCTCGGTTATCCACACCTTGGGTCGATTGACCCATAGATTCGGAGCTCATACTGACCAATGATTGGTCGAGGAGGTGGAAGCCATGGGAGGCATCCAAACCACAGCGGGGAACAGGCTCGCCCGGCAGACGGCCAGGGCCTGCAGACACGCCGAGACCATGAGCATCATCGCCGGTGGCCTGGAGCGGATTCTGTGCGAAACCTGCGGTCATCTCAGCTTCCGCTGGCACGAAGACCTGCTCGCGTTCATCGAGCGGGAGCAGAGGGGAACAATGACACAACCCCAACGCCTGGCCGACTCCGGTCTGTTCGCCCTCCAGACCCGGTTCAACATTCGCAGCCGCTACGAGCTGCACCCGGGCAGCGCAGCTCTGATCGGTTGAAACCGGGGTCGACTTACTCCCCGTCCGACTCCTCTTCGAGGGACCCCAGCTCAGGTAGATGAGCCCCCTCGCCTCGCTCGATCGGGCGGGCAAACCGGGTCCGTTCCACATCACCGGAGAGGTCGGCCAGGAAGCGGACACCGACGTGACCACATGATTCACACACCTGTCGTTCGATACCACCGCTGCGGACGGCAACGGTGACGCGATGAGGACAGTTGCGTTGCCGCCGATGTCGGCGTCGGGCGCGCATAGTTGTCAAAGCCTCCCCATAGGAATCAGCACACCGGGACAGACTGCCCTCGATCCGCTCCCACTCCATGGGCCAGGAGGCCCAAGAGCGACGACCCGGACAAGGTTCCACCCGGTCGCTCAGCGCCACAGATCCGTGGAGAGACACTTCATCCCCGAGTCGGCTAGCCGCCACCCTGGATCCGGTGCCGCGGGTTGGTCGTCTCCTTGCCCGCCATCGCCGCCGCGCCTTCCGGCTCGACCATGTAGCAGACGACGCCCGGATTCTGAGACTTCAGATATCGGGCGACGCCGGCGAAGGTGCCACCGGTCCCCACAAACTCACAGAAGACTTCGATGGTGCCCCCGGACTGCTCCACATCTCAGGCCCGGTGCCACTCTCGTGGGCGTTGGCATCGCCGGGCAGCCGGAACTGGTCGGCGCGGAAGGCTGATCGCTCGTCGGTGACTCGCCGAGCCGCAGCCTCAACCAGGGCAAGATCGTCGCCGGAGATGTGTCCATGCCGTGAGTGCTCCAGTCGATCCACCAGGATGACCTCGGCCCCGAGCGCACCCATCAGGGCCCGCTCTTCCGAATTGCCCCCGCGACATCACAGCGACAAACGGGTATCCCTTGACCGCACACAC
>CAZRID010000017.1:0-12269 GCA_964600055.1 uncultured Acidimicrobiaceae bacterium | reverse complement strand
TTCAGGGTTCCCGACCTCGATCTCGAGGTCGACCACGACTGCGGCGTGATCCGAGCCCGTCAGCGGCTCCACAGCCGTCGCCAATGCCTTCACCCCAACGCCGAAGACATGGTCGATACGCAGGATGCGTGGCCAGCCGGGCCGCCAACCCCAGGTCGGTTCCGTCTTGGTCCCCGACGAGCGGGCACCGGCAGCCACCAGGTCCTCCAAGCTTCCTGCGAGCCTTCGGTAGACCGGCCAAGCCGGAGAGGCATTCATGTCTCCGGCGACGACGAACGCCTCGTCACCGCTCGTGCGATCCACCCAGGCGAACAGGGCGTCGAGTTGCTCACCTCGCCTCCGAGCCGTCACCCACCAAGGGAAATCGACCGGGTTGAGCAGATGCACGGTGGCCACCACCAGATTCCGACTTCCGATCGCGACCCGAGCCCAACTACCGGAGCGCAAACCGAGGTCGAGGGAGCCGAACTCCGCATCGAACCGGCTTGCGATCCCCCGGCCACGGTGGTCTAGACCGGGTCGAAGATCGTGGTGGGGATAACGGGCGGCGATTAGCTCGGCGGCGTCAGGCCCCAACTCCTGGGTGACCACGAGGTCCGGCTCGACACGGTCGAGGATCGCGGCCAGATGCTCCGCATCGGCCCTGCCGTTCAAAAGGTTGGCCGTCATCAGCCGGAAGGATCTGCTCATGGCCGACGCACGCTAACGCTCTGGCCAAGCTGGCCTTCAGTCGCATGACTGGAGTCGATTAAGGGGACCGTCCATATATACGATGACGAAATGGCGTCCTTCTCCCCTATGCCCCTCGATGAGTGGAGTGAGTCCAAGGACACCCTTGATCTCTTTGCCCATGAGAGCGCCTGTCAAGCTGGCACCCAACTCCTCTACCCGGCAGGGGTCACCGCCGGGACACCTCGACGATGACCGAGCCCCGCGGCGAAGTCCGCACCATCGACCGAGAGGAGCTTTCCGCCAAGATTGAGCGGGGCGATGACTTCAGGTTGGTGATGGCCCTCAACGAATGGGCGTTCCGGGCCAAACACATACCGGGGTCGGAGCACTTCAACACCCCCGAACAGCTTTTGTCGTCCCTGGCACGCGACGACGACATCGTCGTCTATTGCACCAGCTTCGACTGTCACGCCAGCATCGCTCTCTACTACGACCTGGTCGACCGGGGATACGAGAACGTGAGGCGATACTCAGGAGGGCTGACGGAGTGGGAGACCGCCGGGCTGCCATTGGAAGGCGAATGGGCGGAGGCCTGACAGTGAGTACCACGGTCTTGTACCCGTCTACGGCCAATCGACGGTATGGATCTGCACCGGTCCCAGGGTGTCCCCAACACCTACCAAGGTTCGGGACGGTCACGATCTAAGTCAGGAGTTTGCGAGCCTCGGTTTCCTCGTCGATGACGCGGCCCGTCGGCTCGAAGCCATGACGCAGGTAGAAGGGTCTCGGTGAGCCTTTCCCCTCCGTCCAACTGGTGAGAAGGGTCGCGTCACCCATCTGTCGGCACTCGTCGGCAATGAGATGGAGAACCCGGCCGCCGATCCCGCGTCGCTGATGGAGACGATCGATCAGGAGTCGCCACAGATAGGGCTCGGGGTGGTGCTCCGTGCGGAGGGCCAGCATCACAAACCCCACCACCTCATCGTCGGCGATCACCGCTCGCATCCACGGCACCAGCGGAGCTCCGTCCACCACCTCGGGAAACAGGGCATCGGTGAAGGACCAGGCGATCGGGGCCACAAACGCCTCCTGAGTCTTGTGAGTGGTCAATTTCGAGACCACCCGTTCGTTGTCGGTGGTGACCTCGACCAGTCTCAAATCATCAGGGGGGTGCTGAGGCCGGTTCCGCCAGGTCTCCCAATCGGGTCGGGTCAACCCATAGATCCAATCGTCGGAGTTTTCGCCGTCGAGCCAGAACGAAGCCTTGGTGTGGCCTTCAAACAGGAAGCCGGTGCGTTCCATCACCATCGCAGACGCGGGGTTGTCCGGATGGAGCATGCCAAAGAGCCTGGTCACGCGGACATCCTCGAACAGATACTCGACTAACGCCGCTGTCGCTTCGATGGCGTACCCCCGACCCCAATACTCGCTGGCGAAGCTGTAGCCGACCTCGGCCGTCCGGCCCTCCGATGTCAGATGGACGGCCAGATCACCCAACACCTCGCCGGTGCGCCGGTCACACACCACAGCCATCCACCACTCGTCATTCACAGGCCCTTCCATCTCAACCAGCTCTGACACCACTCGCTGTGCTTGCTCCAGTGGGTACGGAAGAGGCGACGTCGTCATTGATGAATGGGCGAATCAGCAGCCGTTCGGTGCGTATCGGGGGGAACACAGGGCCAGATTCAAACAGTCGATCGGGCCTCAACCCGTGGAATTACGATCGGGGTCATCGCTCTTCGACCAGGCGAACCAGCGGAATCGTCCGTTCCGTCATCGCCTGATACTCGGCGAATCGTGGAGCCTTTGTCAGCACCACGGTCTCCCAGAGTCGATCACGGTCCGGTCCGTCGACCGGAAGGGCGGTGGCCGGGAAGAGATCGGCGTCATGTCGCACCCAGACCTTCGGATCCCGGACCAGATTGAGATACCAGTCGGGATGGTTCGACGAGCCGCGACTGGAAGCGGCTACAACCAGGTCGTCGTCGACCTCGAAGAAGCGCAGAGGGGTCCGGCGGATCTCACCCGAGGCTCGACCTGTGGTGTAGAGAAGGATGAGGCTTCCAACTGCCGGGTGGTCGACGGATGCACCATCGCTCTCGAGATACTGACGGGCATGCTCGACAGCACTTGGCTCGGCGCCGTCCCGGGCACGTTCCTCGATTGTCATGCCAGGTCAACCTACACCCGGCCGACCAACCGGTTGGTCTAGCCGATCCCTGCCGTCAGCCGGGTCCGCAACTCATGACTGAGCGACGTCAGGAAGCTGCTCCGGTCCCGAACCAGGCCGGACCCGGCCTGCTGAGTGCTTCTGACTGGTTCTGTCCTGGATGACAAGGACAGTCAATGGAGCCGATTCGAGCCTTTTGGCCGAGACCCAGAACAGCTGGGCCCCGGTGTCGGCTTCGGCTTCGGCCATCCCGGTGCGTTGCGCCTTGTCGATCAGACGGGCGATCTCGCCGACCACTCTCCCGCGAAAGACCTCGTCGAGACGGTCTCCGGGGGCCGGGATACGTCGGAAGATCGCCGATCCCGTTCGATTCACCGCTCTGATCCGGAAATCGGCATCGATCTGGACGATCGTCTCCGGCACAAACGCCATCACCTCGTCGGCGATGGCGGCGAGATTCCGGTCGGACGGCTCGATCAACCCACACTCCTCGTGACGACGCGTTGTGCCCCACACCTCGGGCCCGCCTGGCTGGGAGACGGTGCGAGGACATGGAGCCGGCGTTGGGCAGGGACCGGCTCCATGTCGGGTGAAAAGGATCGATTCAGCTCATTTCGCTGACCGACGCAAGGACGGGGGCGGCAGTGACAAGAAGACTGACCACTGCCAGAACGAAGACGATGACACGACGGCGCATTTGAGAACCTCCCTGAGCCCGACTGCTGTTTCCAGGGTCGACTATGCGGAGCGACCGTCTCGTAGCTGTCTCAGCCGGAGGTGGGGATCAGACCCAACCTTCCGTCATGACACCCGCTCTCGTTGTCCTCTGGTGCTGACCCGATGACCGGCATGGCGCAGGGCGGACAGGTCGCGCCGGACCGTGGAGTCACTCACACCCAGGGCTCTGGCCAGATGGTCGATCGAGGGTACGGCACCTTCATCATCGGCTTCAGTCAGCAACCTCAACAGCTTCTTGCGTCGGCGATCAATGGGAGATGTGACTCTGTCGTCCTCCGGATCGTCGATCGTCCAGATGACGCGACGCAGATCGGCATCGCCAAGGGGTCGCCCGGTGGGGACTCCTACCGCTGGAAGCCGAACCTGGATCTGCTGAGGTGAGTTCCGGGTCCAACCGCTCACGATCTCCCGATGCTCGGGCACTCGCCGCAGTGCATCCTCGCGCGCGTCTCTGGGCAACCCGGCGAGCGCGATGTCGAGCAAACTGTGAGCCTTCAAGGCTGCCCGGCCAGCCTCCTCGTGATCCCCCACAGCGCCGGCGACGAGGGCATGACGATGATGAATGAGGTAGACCCGCTCGACTCCGGGCGTGATCCCGTGCACCGCTTGTCGGCTGACGGCAACGGCGCCCGCCTCGTTTCCCATGGCAAGAAGGGTGACACCACGGATCGAGAGCAGTTCCACCGCAAGATCGTCGAGCCCGGCCTCTTGACACAGAATGTCGGCTCCATCCAAGGTCGAAAGGGCTGCCTCGGGTTGTCCCTGCCCGAGCTGAAGAAGGGCGAGGGAGCGAAGATGCTGTCCTTCGATGAAACGGTTGCCGCTCCCAACGAGAGCCTGGAGACTCTTCTCGAGGAGGCTCCATGCGTCGTCGAGGCGACCCTGCCGGCTGGCCACCCCGGCCATGATCTCCATGCATTGCGCCTCACGTGCCCGATCACCGATCTCGACAAAGTGTCGCATTGCCCTGACCGCGTCGGAGTGGGCTCGGTCATCGTCGCCAAGCAGCGTGTGTCGTGCCGAGGCTGCGTTGGCCAGCACCATCGCCTCTCCCCGCAAGTTACCCAGCTCGGCGAAGATCTGGGCCGCCCGGTCGTATCCGGATAGGGCGTCGGCCACTCGACCTCGAAGATGATGAAGTGCGCTCAGGTTGACCAGATTGACCCCCTCCCCGTGGCGGTATCCCACTCTCTGGCACAGCTCGATCGCGCGTCCGTAGAGGACGATGGCCCGATCGCTCTCGCCGAGATGGCGAAGCGCCCGCGCCTGGATGCCGGCCAACTCCGCTTCGCCACGGAGATCCTCCAGCTCTCGAAAGATCCCAAACGCCTCCTCCAGGTGAGGCAGTGCCTCGTCCGACCGTTGCACCTCGACCAGGGTGGAGCTCAGCTCGGTGAGCGCCTCGGCCCGCCCCTGCTCGTCGCCGGTGGCAGCTTCGACGGCCGCTTCGAGATGGGGAACCGCATCCAGGGGGCGACCGGACCAGCGGAGACAGGTGCCGAGCGCGACCAGGGAAGCCGCCAGGCCGGCCCGGTCACTCCTTCGTCGCTCTACCTTCACCGACTGCCGGGCAGATTCCTCGGCCCCGGAGAAGTCCCCAGTATGGGCGAGCAGCCATGCCCTCCGCCGCCCGAGATCACCCCGGTGTTCCGCCCTCGACCCAGCCAGCGACGCCATCTCCTCGATCACGTCTTGTTGCTCACTCCGCCGACCGAGGACGTTGAGTACCGCCTCGAGATGCGCCAACACCCGATATCGGTCCTGAGCCGGCCACGTCGCCTGTGAAGCCGCCATCCGGGCCGCCTGTAGATGCTGACGGGCCGTGGCGTAGGCATTGAGGTCTTCCGCGCGCAGCCCCGCTTTGAGCAGATAGGAGGCGGCATGGTCGGGAACCCCGCCCTCCCGGAAGTGGTGGCCGATCGCCTCAACGTCGTCAGGGTCGGTCTCGGCCAGCGACTCTGCCACCCGACGGTGCAGCGTTATCCGACGCACCCCGTCGATGCGCTCGTAGACGACCTGGCGCACCTGGTCGTGGGCCATTCGGTAGTGCCCGTCGCCCTCGTCCCGGATCAGACCACGATGCAACAGCTCATCGACCGCATCGAGCACAGATCGCCGCGGCAAATCGGCCCCAGTCGCCAGTAGGGCGAGGTCGACTGGATCACCGCACACTGCCGCCACCTCGTATACCGCAGAGACGTCTTCACCGAGCAGGGCCATCCGGGAGTCGATCACCGACCGAACTCTGGGTGCGACCGGGATGGCCTCACCAACCAGTTGAAACTCCAGGACATCTGCCGGGTCGTCGCCGACCTCGAACAGGCCCTGGTCCCGCAGGGCATGAAGGGTCTCCAGGGCAAAGAGGACGTTGCCCCCGGTCCGCCGGTGGAGGTGGGTGGCCACCGACGGCTCCAATCTGGCGATACCGAGGATTCGCTTGACGACGTCTCCCAGTTCGAAAACGGAGAGTGGAGACAGGACAACCCGCCTCAGACCGGCGGAGCGATCGAGATCGCGGAGCACATCCCACACTTCCGGATCGCCGCGCGCCTCCTCGCTCCGGTAGAGCAAGAGGAGAAGGATCCTCGAAGCGGCGAGACGAGGGCCCATCTGGGTTAGAACTGAGAGGGTGTCGTCGTCGGCCCACTGCACGTCATCGATGATCACCAGGTGTGGGGCGATCCTGCCCAGACCGCCAAGCGTGTGGACCAGCGCCTCCTTCATCCTCGTCGACTCCTCGGTCGGACGAAGTGGAGCCGAGGTCACTGTTGGAAGGACCCGTCCGCTCAGACCAGGAGCCAATCGCAGGGCCTCCTGCAACCAGACCGGTGTCACCTGCTCCGAGAGCTGCTCCGCACGGAGTGGGCTGAGGGATTCGAGCACTTCGACCAGGGGGGCGAAGGGGCGCAACGCCCCCGGCGTGCATCTCCCCCAGCTCACCTCGAAACCACGCCATTCGGCGTCGTCGGCCGCTTCGACGGCAAGACGAGTCTTACCCACTCCCGGCTCGCCTTCCACCAGCACAACGCCGCCCGGCCCGGCCAACACCCGCTCCAGGGAGTCGACCAGGCTGCGACGCTCGTCCTCACGTCCGACGAAAGGAACCTCCGAGCGGCTGCCCAGCAGCACGGCGCGCTCATCTCCGCGAAGCGGGCGAACCCCGGCGCGACGCTGTTTGACGATCCTCTGGTACAGCTCGATGGTGGGCTCAGAGGGCTCGGTCCCGAGCTCCTCTGCCAAGACCGATCGGCAACGCTCGAACTGCTGCACCGCCTCGCTAGTCCGACCGAGCAGGAAACAGAGACGCATCACTTCCTGATGTGCTTCCTCACTGAGGGAGTCGTGGTGGGTGAGCCGACGGGCGTAGGCCAAGGCTTCCTCGTAGGCGCCGTTGGCCTTGGTGACGTCGACCAGACGGCTGAGGGCGACGAGATATCTCTGGCGATAGTGATCCTGGTCCGCGACCGCCCAGTCGTCGAAGAACCCTGCGAGAAAATCACCCCGGTAGAGCTCGACACAGGAGCGGAGGGCGGCGGCATCAACGGTGGCGCCGGGCGAAGGTTCACGGCGAGAGAGCTGAGAGCCCTCGAAGATTCGGTCGAACTCCTCGACATCGAGGAAGTAGGGGGTGGTGGTGTCGAAGGCCAGCGTGTCAGCTGTCACCACAAGATGCGAAAACTGGCCGGGGCTGACGACGTCCTGGATCTGCCACAGTGTGTGGCTGAGACGGCGACGGGCCCGCCCATCGGGCAGCTCGGGCCAAAACAAGCCAGCCAGCAGGTCCCGCTGCAGGGGGCGGCCCCGATGCATCACCAGGTAGGCGAACAGTGACCGCCCGGCCCGAGACGCGATCGGAGGCAGTGCGACGCCGCCACGCTCCAACAGGAAACCACCGAAGAGGTGTATCCGAAGAGCCTCCATGAGTCAACGCTACCCGGGATCAGGGCTTCGCCCCACTTCCTGGGTGGCGGGCTACTCCCTGGCCCTGACCTCGTCCAGATCCACCACCCGACCCGTGGTCGCGCTCTCCACGATGCCTTCGAGGATGGCGACGGCCTCGAGAGCCTCGGGGCCACCGGTCTCGGGCCGGCCTCCGGTTCGGATGTTCGAGGCGAACTCTTCCAGCTCGTCCTTCACGGTGTCCAGGGTGTCCACCGGTTCCAGGGTCCGGTCCTTCTCCCCCACCCGCTGGACGTAGAACTGCTCGCCATCCAGTTCGTTCCAGGCCGCCGCTTCAGTTCCCCAGACCGCGGTCCGGGCGATGTCGGGGATGACAGTGCTGGTCCCGAGAAAGGCTAGGGGACCGCTCTGATACTCCACGGTGGCGGTGGTGGCATTGTCGAGCGTCCCAATATCCATGACCTTCTTGCTGAATGCCGCCACCCGGGCGGCAGGCCCGAGGAGGTAGTTCAAGTTGTCCGCCATGTGCACCCCCAGCCCGGTCATGCCTCCGGCCGGACTTTCCGACGGTTCCCCACGCCAGCCCGTCCGCGGATTGAGGCCCTTCGGATTGGAGAGGATGGCCTCCGCGTAGTGCACCATGCCCAACTCTCCGCGGTCGACCAATTGCTTCAGACGCCGATTCGCCGGCTGACGCCGGCGGTTGTGCCCCACCTGAAGCACGACACCGGCCATTTCCGCCGCTTTGATCGCCCGCTTCGCCTCGGCGACCGTGAGGGTGAAAGGCTTGTCGACAAAGACATGCTTGCCTGCGGCCGAGGCTTCGACGACGAAGTCGGCATGGCTCGAGTGGGAGGTCGCGATCAACACGGCCTCGACTCCGGGATCGGAGAGGAGGTCGTCGAGGGAGGCTGCGGGTCGGGCTCCGTGGGTCTGTGCAAACTCCTCGCGTGGTTCCTTGCGACGGGCAAATACACTTACGATCTCAAGCCCTGCCTCACGTGACTTTTCGGCGAGCATTCCTCCCCACCAGCCGAGCCCGATCGACGCCACCCTTACCGGTTCCATGTCACTCTCTTCATTTCTGTAGGTTCTCATGGAATGATCGAAGGTTTCGAATTCCACAGCTTGGGGGCTGCTTGACCGTTTTCCCCATAATCGGTATTCTACATAGTGCAGGACAGATCCGCATTTTCCCCCCGGCTCTGGAACTCGGGGAGCCAGCGCAGGGATCGATACAGGAGGAGAAGAGTCAGTGACCTTCAGACGGCGACGACACCCTGAATCCGAATCACGGATGCAGACCCACAAGAAATCAAAGACACTCGCGCTATTGCTGGCACTCGGGCTCGTGCTCGGGGCCTGCGCCACCGAGGGTGGCGACACGACGACCACGGCCGGCGGCGGCGACGTCACCACGGTTGAAGGCGACACGGACACCACGGTCGGCGGCGATGGTGAGGGCGTCACGCTCAACGTGTGGGTGACACGTGACTACTACATCCCACCGGACGACTTCGCCAGCTTCGAAGCTGCGAACCCTGGCGTCACCGTCGAGTGGAACCTGCAAGCCAACGACGACATCCTCCAACAATTCCTCCGGATGCGTGACGCTGGACAACCGCTCCCCGATGTGCTCGGCGCCGAGGACGCGTTCCTGATCCAGAACTTTGTGGAAGCCGAACTGGTCGGATCTCACGATGAGATCGCGGCGAACTGGGAGGCAGAGGCCCCGGAACAGTATGAGCTGCTCCTACCCCTGGTGTGGGACGAGACGGCGATCGATGGGGTGAAGTACGGAGCGTCGATCACAGCCAACTTCGACATCCTCTACTACAACACCGAGTGGTTCGCCGAAGCAGGGGTCGAAGCTCCCTTCGAGACTCTCGACGACGTCCTCGATGCGATGCGTGCCATGAAGACGGCCCGACCCGATTCGATTCCGATGACGGTCCAGGCGCGCGCCGGTGATGGGGTCACCACCTTGAAGACCGTGCTGGCTGCGGCCGGCGCACCCTTCACCGATGGGGCCCCGGACTTGACCTCGGAGGGTGGGCTGTACACGATCAATTGGTTCCTTCAGGCGTCCGACGAGGGTCTGCTCCCCCCAGATGCGATCGCATGGGGCGAGGACGAGGCCCGCGGCGCGTTCGTGTCCGGTGAAGCCGGACTGATCCTGGACGGTTTCACCACTGCCGAGGACTTCGACCTCCCGGACCAAGGATTCGTCTACCCGGATCAATGGAGTCTCACCCCGGTCCCGCTCTCCCAGTCGGGTGGCGGCGCCGACGGTGTCGCCCTGTCCGCAGCTCGCAGTTGGGCGGTGGTCGAGGGGAGCGAGAATCCCGACGAGGCGGCCCTGATCCTCAGATACATCGCAGAGACCCAGAACTTGCTCGACGCGGCCGAGAACGGGTCGGTGCCGATGCGTCAGACCGAGGCGATCAACGACCCCCGGCTCGTGGAGATCTGGCCGTTCTTCAACGATGACCTGAAGAACGCATACCTCGGGAGCACGCCCACCCCGACCGGGCCCAGCGCCGGCGAGGTGGAAGGGGTCCTCGAGCAGATGTTCGGTGAGATCGTGGTGGGAACCGACAAGACCGCAGAGGAACTAGCGGCGGAGTACCAGCCACAACTCGACGACCTCTAAAGGACAGTGGTGCCGGCTCCGACCAGCACCAATGACCACCAGCGCACCCGTGCCCCCACACGGGTGCGCTCCTCCAAGTCGGAGTTGAGTTGGTAGCCCACCAATGACCGCGACCACCATCAAGAAACGAAACCAGGGCGATCGGGGGCCTGGGCGGCGGCGGCGCAAGGGCGGAGGGAACAACAACTCCATCATCGGTCAGAGCAGGGCGACGCCATACCTCTTCAGCCTCCCCGCGATCCTGCTGGTCGCGGCCGTCCTCGGCTTCCCGGTCCTCTACGGCGTCTGGCAGAGCCTGTACACCCGGGAGACTCTCGGTGCCCCCCTCGACTATGTCGGATTCGCCAACTACCTCGAGATGTTCGGCTCGCCGGACTTCTGGCACGCTTTCAACCGGACGGCGATCTTCGTCTTCGGATCCCTGATCCTGGGGACGGTCCTCGGCCTGTTCTTCGCCTTCGCCTTGTTCCGCGTGGTGGGAAAGCTGCGCTTTCTCAGAGCCGTGACGGTTGCCCCGTACATCATCTCCAATGTCGCAGCGGCGGTGATGTTCCGGATCCTCTTCAACAACCAGTTCGGGGTCCTCAACCGCACCATCGAGTTCTTCGGGCTCGATGGGCCGTCTTGGCTGGCCGACCCCGCGCTGGCCATGTTCACCGTCATCGTCACCCAGGTCTGGACCGATCTCCCACTGACCATCCTCGTGCTCCTCGGAGGTCTGATGACGATCGACAGGTCCTACCTGGACGCCGCACTGGTCGATGGGGCGACCGGTTGGACACGGGCCCGCTCCTTGACCATCCCCTTGCTCGCTCCCCAACTCCTGATCAGCACGGTGTGGCTCAGCTACTCGACTTTGACCGGTCTGGGTGTGGTCCTTGCCCTCACCGGCGGAGGCCCGCTCAAGGCGACGCAGACAATGGCGATGGAGATGTACAACGTGGCGTTCAGGAATCTCGAGTTCGAGGCCGCACTCGCAATTGCCACCTTCATCCTCGTCCTCAACGCGGTCCTCACCCTGGTCTACGTGGCGGTTGGCAGACGATACGAGTACGACCAATGAGCGATTCCCGCAAAGAGAAGGAGCCGGCCTTCGCCGCGGCCACGGCGAGAGCTGCAGGCGCGGTCACGGGCCTTCCACCCGAGCCACGCCGGACGGCCGGGTCCAGGATCCGACGCGGCAGCCAGCAGTTTCTGTTGGCCCTCCCACTGGTTGCACTGGTGGTCTGGACCATCGCCCCCTTCTTGGTGACACTCTCGGTTTCCTTCAAGGAACGAGCCGCGGTCTTCGCCCAACCAGGGCTCATCCCGACCAGCCCCAATCTCGATGCCTACCGGGAGGTGTTGTCGAGCGAGAGCTTCACCACCTCGTTCCTCAACAGTGTCGTCGTCGGGGTCGGGACCACCCTCCTGACGCTGGTGATCGGGGTGCCGGCTGCATATGCCTTCGCCCGGTTCAACTTCCGTGGCCGCCACCTGCTCCTTCTGTTCACCCTCCTGCCCAGACTCGTCCCCAGCCTCGGTCTGATGGTTCCCATCTACCGGCTGGCTGTGGCGGCAGGGCTGCTCGACAAACGGATCACGCTGATCATCGTCTACACCGGAATGCTCCTCCCACTTGCCGTGTGGCTGATGGTGGGGTTCTTCCAACAGATCCCACGCGAGATCGAAGAGGCGGCCAACGTCGATGGTGCGAGTCTTTGGGGAAGGCTCCGCTACATCGTGGCCCCTCTGGCCGCGCCGGCCATGATCACCATCGGGGTGCTCGCCTTCCGCGAGGCGTGGAATGAGTTCACTCTGGTCCTGGTGCTGACCTCAACGCCGGGTAAACGCACCCTCCCCTTCGAGCTATACCTGATGCAGGGCATCGAGGGGATCGCAAACTTCCCGGGCCAGGCTGCCTTCACCATTCTCACCATCCTCCCGTTCATCGTGGTCTACACCCGGGTCGAGAAGTACGTGGTGGCCGGGCTTGTCACCGGATCCGGGAAGTGACCTAGTGGCCCGTGGCCCAAATAGCTGCGCAGTCTCGCCGGCCCTCGACGCCGCTGGCTGCGTCCTCGGACTCGACGAACGAACAGGTGCGCCTTCGTCCTGCGTCCTTGCCAGCGACTCCGAATGGCTCGGCGACAC
>CAZRID010000016.1:0-18465 GCA_964600055.1 uncultured Acidimicrobiaceae bacterium | reverse complement strand
ATGATCGACTACCGTCGCCTCCCCCCACCCGTAATTGGGACGTAGAGGGGTCATATCCGGACCTGTGGGTCCCAATTACGCGGAAGTCATGCGCTGGTCACAAGCCTTTATCCCGACACTGAGAGACGCCCCGGCTGACGCCGAGGCGGTGAGTCACAAGCTGCTGGTTCGAGGCGGCTATATCCGGCAACTGGCGGCCGGGTCGTATTCGATGCTCCCCCTCGGGCAAAGGGTTCGGCGCAAGGTGGCCAGGATCATCAGGGAAGAGATGGATGGCATCGGGGGCCAGGAGTTCCTCCTCCCCGCCCTCCACCCGGCCGAGATCTGGCGCAAGAGCGGCCGCTGGGAGCTGATGGGGGACAACCTATTCCGTCTCAAGGACCGCAAGGAGGCCGACCACGTCATGGGGATGACCCATGAGGAGGTCTTTGCTCTCCTCGCCACCGAACTGGCCTCCTATCGCGACCTGCCCCAGATCTGGTATCAGATCCAGACCAAGTTTCGGGACGAGCCGCGACCCAAGTCAGGTCTGCTTCGGGTCCGGGAGTTCACGATGAAAGACTCCTACACCCTGGACCTCGAGCGCTCCGGGCTCGACAGCGGATTCGACAAGCACCGCGGCGCCTATTTCCGCATCTTCCGCCGATGTGGGCTCGATCCCATCGACGTGGAAGCGTCGTCGGGAGCAATGGGCGGCTCGGAGTCGGTCGAGTTCATGGTGCGCAGCGATGCCGGTGAGGACTGGATCGTGACCTGCGCCAGTTGTGACTACCGGGCCAACGTCGAACGTGCCACCTCCGCAGCGGTCGAGGTCGAGGACGGGGAGCCCGGGGCCCTGGACCGATTCCCCACTCCGGGTCTACGCACGATCAGGAAACTGGCCGCGGCCCATCCCGACCTGGCAGCACCCGACCGCCAGGTCAAGACCCTGGTCTACGCCCTCGACGACGAACTGGCTCTCGTGTTGCTCCGCGGGGATCACGACCTCCAGGAGCAGAAACTGCTCGACGCGACGGCCGCTGTCGAGGCGAGACCGGCCACTCCCGAGGAGATCAGAGACCTGCTGGGTGCCTACCCGGGCAGTCTTGGGGCAGTTGGAGTGGCCGGGGTGAGGATCGTCGCCGATGAGGCGCTCCGTGGTCGGATCAATCTCGTCACCGGGGCCAACGAGGACGACTGGCATCACTCAGGGGTCGACATCGAGCGAGACGTGGACGTCAGCCAGTGGGCCGACCTGAGAGCTGTCTCCTCCGGAGAGCCCTGCCCCGTATGTGGGAGCCCGCTCGAGTTGTGGAAGGGGATCGAGATCGGGCACATCTTCAAACTCGGCACCAAGTATTCCGAGGCCTTCGGTGCTTACGTCCAGGACGAGAACGGTGAGAGCCATCCGATCATCATGGGCTCATATGGCATCGGTGTAGAGAGGGCCATGGCGGCGGTGGTCGAGTCCTCGCACGACGAGAAGGGAATCATCTGGCCGGTCTCGATCGCACCATATGAGGTGGTGATCACCGTGGTCCGAGCGGACGACGGGGCCACTATGGCCGCTGCCGAGCAGCTCTATGAGGACTCTCGCGGCGCCGGAATCGACGTCCTCCTCGACGACCGGGCCGAGCGACCGGGCGTGAAGTTCGCCGATGCCGAGCTTATCGGCATCCCCTACCGGGTAACTGTCGGTCCCCGCGGGGTCGCCGACGGGCAGCTGGAACTGACAAACCGTCGTAATCTGGAGACCTCCGAAGTGGCGCTCGACGAGGTGGTTGGGACCCTCACGGGACTCCTCTCAGATGCCACAAGGGGCGATTGACCCACCGTTGACGGCTGTTGAGCCAGTCTCGGGACTCCGCTTATACTCCGACAGACAACAGGAGCGCTTTTAACCAGGTGGGCGCCTTTGGCACCCACCTGAATAGTTGTGGAGCAACGAATCCGGAGCACCGATTTTGACGACCGTTTCCGACATCTGGACGGTGGTGGAGCCTTATCTCGCCGCCGAACGACTGGAACTCGACGACCTCGAGATGCTTGGTCGCGGGCCGGGCACGGTCCTGCGTGTGGTCGTCGATGGCGAGAACGTGAATGTCGACCGACTCGCGGACGTATCGCGCGGTCTTTCCCGATTGCTCGACAACGAAACCGCCCTCAATGACGCCTACCGGCTGGAGGTGACCTCACCCGGTCTGGAGCGGAATCTCCGTCTTCCCGGCCACTTCGCCAAGTCGATCGGGCGCGAGGTCGTGGTCAAGGTCTCCGAGGGTGACCAGAAGGCCACGCTGCGAGGAATCCTCATCGAGGCCGGAGAGAATTCGTTCACCGTCGAGAGCGAAGAAGAGCGGACTGTTGTCGACTACGAAGACGTCCTCACCGCGAAGACCGTGTTCCGGTGGGAAAAGGCCCCCAAGCCGGGCCACTGAAGGAGAACCATGAAGCTCGACACGATGATGGAAGCCATCGAGGTCCTCGCTCGTGAGCGAGGGGTGGCTATTGACACCATCCTCGACGCGTTCGCGAATGCCCTGGTGGCTGCGTACAAGCGGAGTCCGGGCGCGGCCGAAGAGGCCAGAGTCACCATCGACCCTGACTCCGGGGAAGTCATCGTCTATGCCCAGGAGTTGGACGAGGACGGGAACGTGGTAACCGAGTGGGAGGACACGCCCGAGGGTGAGGCTTTTGGCCGTATTGCCGCCCAGTCCTTCAAGCAGGTCATGCAACACAAGTTGCGTGAGGCCAAGCGCGAGCATGTTTTCGAGATGTACGAGGGTCGGGAGGGCGACCTGGTCACAGGGCTGGTCCAGCAGGTCGACTACCGCTCGGTGATCCTCGATCTCGGTGATGCCGAAGCGATTCTCCCCGGTTCGGAGCGGATCCCCTTCGAGCGCCTGGAGCGCGGTAACCGGGTCAAAGCCCTCATCCTCGAGGTGCGCAACGAGACCAAGGGAGCCCAAATCGTTGTTTCCCGTAGTCATCCTGACCTGGTCAGGAGGCTGCTCGAGCTCGAGGTGCCCGAGTTGACCGACGGGACCGTCGAGATCGTCAACATCGCGCGGGAGCCAGGTCACAGGACAAAGATCGCTGTCATCTCGCACGACCCCAATGTCGACCCGAAGGGCGCATGTGTGGGGGCGAGGGGGTCACGGGTCCGTCAGGTGGTCAACGAGTTGCGTGGGGAGAAGGTCGACGTCGTGCAGTGGCGAGACGACATCGGCCAGTTCATCGCCGAGGCGCTCGGCCCGGCCAAGGTCAAGGAAGTGCACATCGACGAGGAGACCAAGACGGCGGACGTCGTGGTTTCCGAGCACCAGTTGTCGCTCGCCATCGGCAAGGAGGGTCAGAACGCACGTCTTGCCGCCAGGCTCTCCGGGTACAAGGTCGACATCCGATCCGACAATGAAGGTGTCGAGCAAGTCGAGGAGCCGCCAGGCAAACCACCGGCAGAGGTGGTGTCCCAGGAGATCGCCGAGACAGCGGAGGCGGATGAGCCGGCGGCCGAGGTAGTGGCGGCCGAGGAGCCCGTTGTCGAGGAATCGGCGGTCGAGGAGCCGGCAACCGACGAGAACAGCGAAGAGAGCGACGTATCCGATGACGAGGATGCAGTGGCCGATGCCAACGACGACGACGAGAGCGAATAGAGAGAGTTATATACGTGAGGGTTTATGAACTTGCCCGGGACCTGGGCGTGGACTCGAAAGAGCTCCTCTCGCAGGCCCAGGATCTTGGAATCGATGTCAAGACCGCCTCATCGGGGCTTGATGACGAGTCAGCGGAGCTGCTGAGACTGGCCGCGGCTGGTGACGACCCCGAGTCGGTGGTACCCGAGCAGGAGACTGCACCAGAACCGGAGGCTGAGCTAGAGCCGGCCACAACCCCGGAGCCGATACCCGCGGCTGCGCCAGCAACAGTTGCCGGTGGCGATGTGGGGATCGTCTCGATCCCGGCTGGTGCCACCGTGACACAATTCGCAGAGGCCATCGGCATCTCACCCACCGATGTGGTGACCGAATTGCTCATGCGTGGCCAGGCGGTCGGCGTAGGCCAGGTGATACCGGCGGATCTCATCGAGCCGGTAGCCGAGTCATTCGGGTTCATGGTGGACGTCGAGGTTGCCGCTGCCCCTCAGGCGCCGGCGGTTGCCGAACGGCCGGTGTACGAAGACCAAGATTCAGAGCTCGTCGTCCGCCCCCCGGTGGTGACCGTGATGGGTCACGTCGACCATGGGAAGACCACCCTTCTCGACACGATTCGTAAAACCAGTGTTGTCCAGGGCGAGCAGGGCGGAATCACCCAGCACATCGGCGCCTATCAGGTCGAGATCAACGGGCATCCCATCACCTTCATCGACACCCCGGGTCACGAAGCTTTCACAGCCCTCAGGGCCCGTGGCGCGAATATCACCGACATCGTGGTCCTGGTGGTCGCTGCCAACGATGGTGTCATGCCACAAACCGTCGAGGCGATCTCCCACGCCAAGGCGGCCGACGTCAAGATGATCGTGGCGGTCAACAAGGTGGACCTGCCCGGAGCCGACCCGCTCCGGGTCAGGACCGAGCTCACCGAGCACGACGTCATCACCGAGGACCTCGGTGGTGACGTGCCGAGCGTCGAAGTCTCGGCTCTCATCGGCGACGGCGTCGACGATTTGCTCGACGTGATCGACCTCATCGCGCAGCTCGAGGAGTTCAAAGCCAATCCCAACACAGCCGCCTCCGGCGTCGTGGTCGAGGCCCAGGTGGAACATGGGAAAGGGTCCGTCGCCTCGGTAATCGTCCAGCGCGGAACACTGAAGCCAGGCGACTCATTTGTGGCGGGGTCGGTGTCGGGCAGGGTGCGAGCCCTCACCGACGACCAGGGGGACCAGGTCAAGTCCGCCGGCCCCTCGACACCGGTTCAAATAATGGGCTGGGACGATCTGCCGTCTGCCGGTGACTACTTCAACGTCGTGGAGAGCGACAAGGAAGCTCGGAGTATCGCAGAGGAGCGTCAGGAGGAGCTGAAGGCTGCCAGTCAGGCGATGCCGTCGGCTCGTGACCGCTTGCAGAGTCTGCTCGATCAGCTCCGCACCGAGGAAGCCACCCTCAACGTCATCATCAAGGGTGACGCCCAGGGCTCGCTCGAGGCACTGCGTGACTCCATCTCCAAGATTGAACGTGAGGGCGGGAAGATCCAGATCGTCCATGCCGCCGTAGGCGGGATCAACGAGAACGATGTGAGTCTCGCCGAGGTCACCGGGTCGGTGGTTGTCGGGTTCAACGTTCGCCCCGAGCCGAAGGCACGGAAGGCGGCCGAGGAAGTCGGTGTCGAGATCCGCACCTACGGGATCATCTATGAGCTTCTCGACGACATAGAGCAGATGCTGGTCGGCCAACTCGCCCCCGACGAGCAGGAGCAGGTGCTCGGGACAGCCGAGGTCAGGGCGGTGTTCAAGGTTCCCCGCGCCGGGACGGTCGCCGGTTGTTACGTCGTCGAAGGCGTGGTTCAGCGTGGCGCCAGGGCGAGGCTGATTCGCGACGGCGTGGTGATCCACGATGGGGTCATCTCCTCGCTCAAGCGGTTCAAGGACGACGTTCGTGAGGTCGCCTCAGGGTTCGAGTGCGGGATCGGGTTCGAGAACTACAACGACATCAAGGAAGGTGACAGCATCGAGGACTACGTCATCCGTGAGGTGCCGCGCACCTGATGCGGGTGGCGGCCCTGAGGGTCGAGCTGCACCTGCCCACGCCGCAGTCGCTCAAGGAAAAGCGAGCGGTTCTCAGGCCATTCGTCGAAGGGTTGAGGCGGCTCGGCTCATACAGCGTCGCCGAAGTCGATCATCACGATTCATGGCAACGGGCTGCGGTCGGGGTTGCGATCGTGGCCCCGGACGGCGAGGGACTGGCCATGCAGGTTTCCAGGGTCCGTCACTACCTTGATGGTCAACTGGAGGTCGATGTACTCGACGTGCTCATCAGCGAGTTGGAAGAACCCGAATGAGAGAAACGAGCCCACGAATGCTCAAGGTGAACTCGACCCTCCGTGAGGTCGTCGCCGAAGAGGTCGAGCGTCTCAGCGACTCCCGGCTCGAGATGGTCTCGATCACGGGGGTGGAGACCAGCCCCAACCTGCGCCACGCAATCGTTTACATAGATGTCCTCGGGTCGACCGAGACCTCAGCCGCCCTCGACGCCCTGCAGCGGGCGGCGCGTCGGCTGCAGTCTGCAATCGCCGGCCAGGTGAGGATGAAGTACACGCCGACCCTGGAGTTCGAGGTCGATCCAGGGGTGATCGGAGGCGAGCGGATCGACGCCATCCTCCGCTCGCTGAAGAGGAAAGAGGAAGCAGATGATTGATCCTTCCCTCCTCGACGCCGCAGCCAAAGCTGTAGCCGAGAGCGACGAGATCGCGCTCGCCTGTCATGTGGGGCCCGACGGCGACGCCCTGGGATCGATGATCGGATTCGGGTTGGCGGCCCGCAATGCCGGGAAGAAGGTCGTCGCCAGTTTCGGGTCGCCGTTCTCCGTGCCTTCCAACCTGTCCTTTCTTCCCACTGACCTACTGGTAGATCCCGACGACTTTCCGGAGGCGCCGGAGACGATGGTCGTCTTCGACGCAGGATCGGCCGACCGTCTGGCCGAGTTGGGCTCGCCTGCGGGCAAGGCCGGGCTTCTGGTGGTCATCGATCACCATGTCACCAACGAGGGATTCGGCGACATCGCTGCTATCGATCCAGAGGCGGCGGCTACCGGTGTGCTCGTAGCCGACCTGCTCGAGATACTCGGATGGCCGCTGACGCCGGAAATCGCCACATGTCTCCTGACCGCGGTGGTCACGGACACCGGCCGATTCCAGTACTCCAACACGACACCGTCGACGCTGAGGGTGGCCGCGGACCTGGTGGCGGCCGGTGCCAGACCCGAGGTGATAAGCCAGAACATCTACGAAGAGGCGCCGTTCGGCTACCTGAAGGCGGCGGGTGTCGCCTTGTCCCGGGCAACCCTGGACAAGGAGCTGAGCCTGGTCTCGACCGTCATCACCGAAGATGACCTGGACGACGCAGGGGTGGACTGGGGTGACATCGACAACCTGATCAACACGATCCGGCTGGCGGAGGAGGCCGACGTTGCGGTTCTGGCCAAAGTCCACGCCGACAAACGGGTCAAGCTCAGCCTGCGCTCCCGGGGCGGCACCGACGTCGGGGCCCTTGCCGTCGAAATGGGGGGAGGGGGCCATCGCTTCGCCTCGGGTCTCACCTATGAAGGCACGGCCGAAGACGCCATCGAGGAAGTGCGAAAGAGGGTGGAGGCGCACCGATGACGAAAGGGTTCCTGGTCATCGACAAGCCGACCGGCATGACGTCCAACGCGGTGGTGGCGAAGGTCCGGCATGCGACCGGGATCAAGAAAGTTGGTCATGCCGGCACCCTCGATCCGTTGGCCACCGGAGTCGTCGTGGTGGCTGTCGGCCCTGTCACCAGGCTGATCAGGTTCATCCAGGAACAGCCCAAGGAGTACCTGGCGACTGCGCAATTCGGGGTGGCCACCGACACCCTGGACTCGGACGGTGCCGTCTTGAGTCGTGAGCCGATGGAGTTCTCCGACGAAGAGCTGTTGACTGTGGCCGAGAGGTTTGTGGGGACGATCCATCAGGTACCACCGATGGTCTCCGCCCTCAAGCACAAGGGCCGTCGTCTCTATGAGCTGGCGCGGGCGGGCGAGGTCGTGGAACGGGAAGCGCGCCCGGTCGAGATCTACGAGTTGGAGATCGGCGTCGTCGGATCAGGGCCATATCCCGAGGTCGAGTTTCGCGTCGTGTGCGGGAAGGGGACGTATGTGCGGTCGCTTGCCGACGACCTTGCAGCGGCCCTCGGTGGTGTGGCTCATATCACCGCGCTGCGTCGAACCAGGACCGGGTCACTCGATATCGACACCCATGGTCTGACAATCGATCGGCTCGATGATTGGGAATCGCATTTCCTTCATCCCTCCGAAGCCCTCGGCGACCTGCCGGCGATAACGGTCAGCGAGGAGACTGCGAAGGGCGTGTGCCACGGCATGCCATTCGTCGGCGGGGAGATGGTCGAGGCGCCTGAGAACGCAGCCGTCCGTGTGCTCGACCAGTCCGGCGATCTGATCGCTGTGTACCGGAGGGAAGGCGATCAGGCCAAACCCGAGGTGGTACTCGCCTCGTGAAAGTCCTTGATGGCCCGATGGCGGATTGGGACCCGCAGCCACCTCCGAACGCGGTGACGCTGGGGGTGTTCGACGGGGTGCACATCGGTCATCGAGCGATCCTGGAGCAACTCACAGCAACCCCTTATCCGTCAACGGTTCTCACCTTCGACCCTCATCCGGCGGAAGTGCTATCTCCGGGCACCCATCCCCGGCTGCTCACCACCATCGAGGAGCGGCTGGCACTTCTTGAGAAGGCAGGGATCGGCACGGTCGGTCTGCTCGACCTGACCGAGATTCGCCATTTCGAGCCCGAGCGTTTCATTTCCGAGGTCCTGGTGGGCAAGCTGGGCGTCGCCACCTTCGTGATCGGAAGCGACTTTCATTTCGGCAGGGATCGAACAGGCAACGTCGCGTATCTGATGGAGGCCGGGGAACGGCAAGGTTTCGATGTGGTGGTGGTCGACATCCTCGAATCGAGCGGTGTGGTCTCGTCGACACGAATCCGCGAGCTCATCGAAGCCGGCGACGTATCGGGCGCATCGGCCCTCCTCGGTTCTCGTTTTCGGTTGTCCAATGTGGTGATCGACGGTGACAAGAGGGGAAGGGATCTCGGTTTTCCAACTGCCAACCTGAGGCCGCCTCCCGGAAAAGTGATCCCTGGTCATGGGGTGTATGCGGCATTTGTCGAGCTCGACGGCCAGATCCATCCTGCGGCGGTGAACGTCGGAGTCCGCCCCACCTTCGGGGGGAAGGAGCTGCTGATCGAGGCCTATCTCCTCGACTTCGAAGGCGATCTCTATGGCAGGGTCCTGACCATCGACTTTGTGGAGAAGCTGAGACCTGAGCTCGAATTCGAAAATGCTGACGCGCTGGTCGGACAGATGAACGACGATGTGACCCGCGTGCGGCGAATCCTGAATTCGCCGGTGACGACCTGAAGGGCAAGGGGAGATGAGCGTGGACGAAGGCGGGCGACGCCGCATCACGCCTGGAATGCCGGTGGTGATCAAGGCCGGGTCCTCGAGTCTCGTGCTCGAGTCAGGCGAGCTCGATCCGGACTCGCTGCAGCGAACCGTCGACCACGTTGCCGACATGTGGGATGGCGGTCACCCCGCTGTCCTGGTGTCCTCGGGTGCGGTGGCCGCAGGGTTGCCCGCGCTACGGCTCGGCCGCCGACCAAGGGACGTCCCCGGTCTGCAGGCGGCGGCCGCGGTGGGCCAGGGGCTGCTGATGGAGCGATACGCAGCTCTCTTCAAGCAACGGGGACGTGTGGTTGGGCAGGTGCTCCTCACCAAGGATCTCTTCGCAAACCGGGTCCAATACCTACATGCGCGCGACGCTCTCGAACGCATGCTGTCGTTGGGTGTGGTTCCGATAGTCAACGAGAACGACGCAGTTGTGGTCGATGAGCTCCGTCTCGGTGATAACGATCGCCTGGCCGCGATCGTCTCCCATCTCGTTTCCGCCGGGATCCTCGTGATCCTCACCGACACCGGCGGCATCTACACCGGTGACCCGAGGACGATGGTCGACGCAGAGCTGCTCTCCGCGGTGCGTTCGACCGATGTCGCCCTCGACCAGGTTTCGGTCGGGGAGTCAGGCCCGTTCGGGTCCGGGGGGGCCACCACCAAGGTCGCCGCGGCGCGAATGGCGGCCTGGTCCGGGATACCGACTGTCATTGCCGCGGCCCGAGAGAGCAATGTCGTGGCGCGGGCCGTGGCGGGGGAAGACGTGGGCACATGGGTGTCGCCGCATCGGGGCAAGCTTCCGGCGCGCAAGCTGTGGATTGCCTTCGGTCAGCCGTCGGAGGGAAAGGTGACTGTCGACCACGGGGCGACACTTGCCCTGCTCGAAGGCGGCAAGTCGTTGCTCGCGGTCGGTATCTCCTCTGTCGAAGGCGACTTCGAGGCAGAGTCTGCGGTGGAGGTCGCCGGGTCGAACGGTGACCTGATCGGCAAGGGCCTGGTGGCTATGTCAGCCGATCAGGTGCGAGATTCGGTCGGTCGCCACAGCTCGGAGGTCGGTGGTGTGGTGATCCACCGCGACGACTTCGTCCTGCTGGCCACCGACCAACCGGTGGATAGGCTTACGACATGATCGACCAGGTAGGTCAACGTGCCCGGACGGCCTCTCACGAGCTGCGCCAGTCGACGGGTGAGCTGCGGCAGCGGGCGTTGCTTCACATGGGCGACGCCATCATCGAAGCCGGCGCCGTGCTCCTCGAAGCGAACACCGCCGACATGGACCAGGCCGTATCCGAAGGAATCACCGGTGCGCTGATCGATCGGCTGCGGCTCACCGAGGCCCGGATTGCCGGCATGGCGAGCGGTCTTCGCAGTGTCGCCTCGTTGCCCGACCCGGTTGGCCGCGAGACGGGAGGATGGGTTCTCCATAACGGAGTCAGGCTGCATCGAGTGCGAGTCCCGCTGGGTGTGGTCGCCGTCATCTATGAGGCCCGACCCAACGTCACCGCCGATGCAGCCGGTCTTTGTATCGGGTCAGGGAATGCCGTCATCCTGCGAGGTTCGTCGTATGCAGTTCACTCCAACATGGCGATCAGCAACGTGCTGCGCGACTCCCTTGAACAGGTCGGGTTGCCCTCCGATGGTGTCCAACTCCTGGAGGACACGACCCGTGACGGGGCCAAGGCCCTGATGCAGGCAACCGAATGGGTGGATCTCCTGGTCCCACGGGGAGGCCCTGGGCTCATCGCGGCAATTCGAGCGGATGCCACCGTGCCGACTGTGATCGATGGGGCCGGCAACTGTCACGTGTACGTCGACGCCGCGGCCGACCTGGACAAGGCACTGGCGGTGGTGGTCAACGCCAAGGTGCAGCGGCCCGGCGTCTGCAACTCCGCTGAGACGTTGCTGGTCCACGAAGCGGTAGCCGACCAATTCGTGGTCGAGGCAGCCAAGGCTCTGATCGCTGAGGGGGTCGAGCTGCGTGGCGATCAGCGCTCGCAAGAGCTTGTGCCCGACATGGCCCCGGCGACCGAGTCGGATTGGGCCACCGAGTTCCTCGACCTGATCATGGCGGTCCGCGTGGTGCCCGACATCGAAGCGGCGATCGAGCATGTCCGTCGCTACGGGACCGGCCACACCGAGGCGATCCTCACCGAGGATCGCGGAGCGGCTGATCGCTTCGTCAGCGCCATCGACACCGCCGTGGTGGCGGTGAATGTCTCGACCCGCTTCACCGACGGCGAGGAGTTTGGCTTCGGCGCCGAGATCGGCAACTCGACCCAGAAGCTCCACGTCAGGGGGCCAATGGGTCTGGAGTCCCTTACCAGCGAACGCTACGTGCTCTATGGTGATGGGCAGGTGCGCTAAAAGGGAGGCGAAGGGTGGGCAACTACGACCCGGTTGTGGCTAGGGACAGCGATGCTGCTACAGTTTCTCTTGTTCCCCCGGATCAATTCAGGTTTTACGCGCAATGAAATCAGCTACCGAGATTGTCGCCGAGTACGGCACGCACGAGAGCGACACAGGCTCGCCAGAAGTGCAAGTCGCCCTGCTCAGCGAGCGGATCAACCATTTGACCGAGCATCTACGTGAGCACAAGCACGACCATCACAGTCGTCGCGGGCTCTTGATGATGGTCGGTAAGCGACGTCGTCTCCTCGACTACCTCCGCCGGGAGGACGTGGAGCGCTATCGAAACCTCATCGCCAAGTTGGGGCTCCGTCGCTGAAACAGCTTTCATGGGGAGCGGCCAACCCGCCCCTCATGTTTGGGGCCGATGGCCCCGCACAGGTTTTCGGCCCGTAGGCCGGGACCAACGACACGTTCCGGCCTCCAGGTCGGAGTCAAATACACGCTCCGGCCAGTAAGCCGGAGCCAAGACGGTTCCGACCATACGGTCGGGCCAACATCGAGCCCTGCCGGTTGTCAGTGGCGATGTCTCGGTTGGACCTGAGACATGACTACTGCCAACGGGCTCGGCTCCCAACACAAGGAGCACTTAGTGCCCGAAATCTCCGTAAAGGGGTCCATCGGCGGCAAAGAGTTCGTCCTGAGCACCGGCAAGCTTGCCGGTCAGGCCGACGGCGCCGTGGTTGCCCGTCTGGGTGGTACCGAAATGCTGGTCACCGCCACAGCAAACAAGAAGATCCGAGAGGGCGTCGATTTCTTCCCTCTCACCGTTGACTTCGAAGAGCGCATGTACTCGGTGGGCAAGATCCCCGGGTCGTTCTTCCGTCGTGAGGGTCGACCCTCCGAGCAGGGGATTCTGACCTGCCGGCTGATCGATCGCCCGCTTCGCCCGTCATTCGCCGACAACTATCGCAACGAGACCCACGTGGTGGTCACCTCGCTGGCGGTAGATCAGGAGATCGCTTTCGACGTGGTTGCGTTGAACGGGGCATCCGCCGCCTTGAGCGTCAGCCCGATCCCCTTCCAGGGACCGATCGGTGCCGTGCGACTCGGTTTGAAGAAGGGGGAGTGGGTCCCATTTCCCACCCACACCGATCTCGAAGAGTCGGTGTTCGAACTGGTGGTCGCCGGTGGTCGCAACTCCGAGGGTGGGATCGACATCATCATGGTCGAGGCGGGCTCGACGCCCAATGGCCTGCGTCTGATTGCGGCGGGCGATGCCCCGTCGGATGAGAGCACGGTGGCCCGAGGCCTCGAAGAGGCCAAGGCCTACATCGGGGAGTTGATCGATCTCCAGAACGAGTTGGTCTCCAAGGTCGAGAAGAAGGAAGTCGAGTGGCCGGTGGCCGTCGACTACTCCGACGAGATCTATCAGAGGGTCCATGCGATCGCAGAGCCGAAGCTCGCTTCGGTGGTCACCATTGCCGACAAGCAGGAGCGCAACGCGGCGCAGGATGGGGCCCTCGAGGCGACCATGGCCGAGTTGGGTCTTGCGGAGATCGACGAGGAGGGTCGTACCCAGGCGGGACGAGCTTTCAAGTCGATCCTCAAGGATCTCATGCGCAAACGCGTTGTCGAGGAGGGCATCCGTCTCGATGGGCGTGGCCCCACCGACATCCGGCCACTCAGCGCCGAAGTAGGTGTGATTGCGAGGACTCATGGTTCCGGTCTCTTCCAACGAGGCGAGACCCAGGTTCTCAACTTGACCACACTCGGTATGTTGAAGATGGGGCAGATGCTGGACACCCTCGCCCTCGAGGACTCCAAGCGCTATATGCACCACTACAACTTCCCGCCGTTCTCCACTGGCGAGGCCGGGTTCATGCGTGGCCCCAAGCGACGTGAGATCGGTCACGGGGCGCTCGCCGAGAAGGCCGTCCTTCCGGTCATCCCGACCGTGGAGGAGTTCCCGTACGCCCTCCGGCTGGTTTCTGAGGTTCTGTCCTCGAACGGCTCGACCTCGATGGCGTCGGTGTGCGCATCGTCGCTGTCACTGATGGACGCCGGGGTTCCGATCGCGGCGGCTGTCGGCGGCATCGCCATGGGTCTCATTCACCGGGATGGGAAGTATGTGACTCTCACCGACATTCTCGGAGCCGAGGATGCCCTTGGTGACATGGACTTCAAGGTCGCCGGCACCAGGGACGTGATCACAGCGCTTCAGCTCGACACCAAGCTCGAGGGTCTTCCCTCCGAGGTGCTGGCCAATGCGCTCGATCAGGCCAAGGTCGCTCGTCTGCTCATACTGGACACGATGGCTGAGGCGATTGCCGAGCCACGCAAGGAGATGAACGAGTTCGCGCCGCGCATCGAGTCGATCGAGATCCCCAAGGACAAGATCGGCGAGGTGATCGGTCCCAAGGGTGCCGTGATCCGTGAGCTCGAAGAGGTCACCGGGGCTGCCATCGAGATCGAGGAGGCCGACGGCAAGGGCATCGTCCGCATCGCATCGTCCGATAGTTCCGCACTGGCTGCGGCCAAGGAGAAGGTGATGCAGATCGCCTTCCCGCCCGAGGTGGAGTTGGGCACCGAGTACGAGGGCAAGGTGGTCAACATCACCAAGTTCGGCGCATTCGTCAACATCCTTCCCGGGCGTGACGGGCTGCTTCACATCTCACGTCTCGACGGCTCGAAGCGTGTCGAGCGGGTGGAGGACTACCTGAGCGACGGACAGGTGCTCAAGGTTCGTGTTCGTGAGATCGACCGGGGCAAGGTCAGTCTCGAGTTGATCGAGCCCCTGGAAGGCGCCACGTTGCCCGACTCCGAGCCCCCCAATCAGGGTGGCGGAGGCGAGCGACGCGACAACGGTGGGCGTGACGGCCGGGATCGCGGCCGTAGCGATCGCGGAGGTCGGGATCGGGACCGCAGCCCTAGCCCCAGCCCCAGCCCCAGCCCCAGTGAGCCGCAACCGGTCGCCAGTGGTGATCGGCGTCGTGTGGCCCAGAGCTTCGACGAGGTCTTCGACGAGCTTGGCAACAAGCAAGACTGAACCCTCCCCGATGACATGAAAAGGGACAGGGCGTTGCCCCTGTCCCTTTTCGTCTGGCTCCATACAATGTGATGGGAACTCTTTATCGAGGGGCTGGAATGGCGGTTGAGACACGTGGCACCGTGCACATGCGCGGGGAGGCAGGGCCGGGCATCCCGGTGGAGGTTCAAGCCGACGGGGGCCATCTGGTTCTCGTGTCCGGCGCGGAGACGATCGGTGATTGGGACCTTGCCTCCATCGGGATCCAGTCGTTGAACGATGGCTTTGCCATCAGGGCGGAGGGTGAGGAATTCATCCTCAAGACGGAGGACGACGCGGCCATCGCCCAGGAGATCGGGCTCGCCACCGCGTCACCCCGGCTGGCTCGTAAGGTGGCGACCTCCCAGAATCCCGTGGAACGTGTCCCTGCGCCTGAGCCGGAGCAACCAAGGTCGAATATCGGTGCCATCGTGTTCGCTCTCGGAGGTGTGCTGGTGCTCTCCGGTGGTTTCTTCCTGAGGCAGGATCCGACCCTGAGCGCGGCGAGTCGAACCACCTTCGAGGGACTCCAGGCAGGAGGCAGGTTCTGGCTCGCCTTCGTTATCGGCGGGCTGTTGATGGCCGGCGTCGCCTTTGCCCTTGCGGTCGGCACGCGTTGGGGTCGTTCGGCGGCGGCCCTGGTGCTGGTCGGCGTTGTAATCGTTTTTGGCATCGCTGCCCAGAACGCCACGCCGAACGCCGACTTTCTGCTGGCGTACGGCTTCATTGCAGGTGGGATCGTTGTGGGAGTGACTGTCCTCTTTGGCGGGAGCCTCGGCGACAGCGGATAGGTCACCGGTAACTTCAGCTCATGCCGGAGCTGCCAGACATCGTCGTCTACCTCGAGGCTCTGCAGAGACGTGTCCTCGGGGAGACCGTCCGTGCCGTCCGCATCGCCTCCCCATCGGTGTTGCGCACCTACGACCCCTCCTACGACGCACCTGTCGGGTCACGTGTCGAGTCGTTGCGCCGGGTCGGGAAGCGCATCGTCTTCGGCCTCGAAGACGATCTGTTCCTGGTAGTCCATCTGATGGTGGCCGGCCGTCTCCGTTGGGAGCCGCCAAGGAAGGCGATCCCGAAGAAGGTCGGTTTGGCCGCCATCGACTTCGATCCGGGTTCGCTGGTCCTTACCGAGCAAGGGACCAAGAAGCGCGCCGGGATCTGGGTGACCAGAGGGTTCGAGGGGGTGGCGGAGCTGGACCGTGGGGGAGTGGAGCCGTTGGAGGTGAGCCTCGAAGAGTTCGCCACCGCCCTGCGGAGCGAGAACCGGACCCTGAAGCGGGCGCTGACCCATCCCCGGATCTTCTCCGGGATCGGGAACGCCTATTCGGATGAGATCCTGTGGAGCGCCCGGTTGTCGCCGGTGAAAAGGACAGGACAGCTGACCGACGAAGAGGTGGACCGGCTACATCAGGCGGTCGTCGGGTCGCTCAACGACTGGACTCAGCGTCTCCGCGACGAGGTGGGGGAGGACTGGCCGAAGAAGGTGACTGCCTTCCGTGACGACATGGCGGTTCATGGGAAGTACGGAGAGCCGTGCCCGCGGTGCGGGTCGAAAGTGCAGCGCATCGTCTACGCCGACAACGAGACCAACTACTGCGCAACCTGTCAGACCCAGGGCAAGCTGCTGGCCGACCGCTCCCTTTCCCGGTTGTTGAAGGACGACTGGCCGAAGACGATCGAAGAGCTCGAAGAGGGGTAGCTGTTTCTCCCTCCGGAGTGGGGAGTCCCGCCGAAGGCGGGGAGCGTTTACGGCCGTGCGTGGGTACGGTCACGGCATGGCCGGCGCGTCCCCGTCCGAACTCCTTGTCCTCCACGCCGTCCGCCTCAAGGGCATGGCGGACGTCGGTGCGGTGGTCAGACGGTTCTCGTTGGATCGTGACACTGTCGAGGAACTGCTTTGCGATTACGAGGCACGCGGATGGGTCCAACGAGTCGGCTTCGCTGATATCAGTGGTTGGACGCCACAGACGCCGGCCGCATCGAGAACAACCGACGCCTCGCTGCTGAGCTGGCAGAGACTGGCACCAGGTCCGCAATCGCCGCCTCGCACGCCAATTTCCTCCAACTCAACGGGCGTTTTCTCACCACCGTCACGAACTGGCAAATCCGGCCGACGCCCTGGGATCCCATGGCGTCGAACGACCACGATGACTGGCGATGGGACGAACGCGTGCTCAACGATCTGGCAAGCCTCCTTCGGAGCCTTCGACCCGTGTGTGGACAGCTCGCTGATACGCTGGTTCGTTTCGACGGGTACGCGGATCGATTCGCCGCCGCCCTCGACCGAGTGGATCACGGCCAGTGGGCGTGGGTGGATCAGCCGGGGATGGACTCGTGCCACACGATCTGGTTCGAGCTGCACGAAGACCTTCTCGCCACCCTCGGCCTTGAGCGCGGCCAAGAATCCTGAGCCAAGAGGCACTCGGGTCATTTCCGAAGGGCCGCCAAAGCCCGTCGCCAATCAAGTTGCTATCGAACATATGTTCGATAAGATGGAGCGCCCGACCGCGGAGTCAGTTTGGGCATCGAAGACGTTGCCTTGGTCACACCCTTTCTCGATCTCGAGGAACGGGATGAGGGATATCTCCGTCTTCAACCGGGCCGGGTCACCGAGCTGATCGGGGTTCCCGGGACCGGGCTGACCCGTCTCGGTCTGAGACTCCTGGCGGCGCCATCCCGGGTTGCACCCGTGGTGGTACTGGACACCAGGGGCTGGATCTCACCCGAAGCGGCTTGGGAGACTGGTGTGACCGCGGAGAATCTGGTCATCGTGCGCTGCGACCAGCCAGGGATCTGGCCCAAGGTCACCGCCGCCCTGCTCGAGGGGGTTCGTGCCATCTACGCCGAGGTGCCGGTGGGTGCGAAGGATCAGGATCTTCGCCGTCTCGCCGCGCTGGCCAGGGCGAGAAAGGTGGCGGTGGCGATGCGCCCCATGGGCGACGGGCTGCCCTCAGGTGTTGCCCATCTCCGGCTGAGAGCCCTTGGTGTCACCTGGGAGGGGGCGGATCAGGGTCATGGTCGGTTGAAGAGGCGACGTCTGATGCTGGAGGCGTCCGGGAAAGGGGCGGCCGGGGTGAGCCGGCGATTCGAGGTGGAGGATGAAGGTTCGGACGTTGTGCGTGTGGTTTCCGATGTGGTCGTTGGGGAGACCCGACGCGCCGTCGGATGACCCGGTACTGATCGTCGACGATCGGGTCACCGGCGCAACGAAAGAGGTGCTGGCGGCGGGGGTCAGCTTGGGCATGCCCCGACGAGAGGCGGAGGCGCTCGCGCCCTTTGCCACCGTCCTGACCCGGGACCCGGGAGAGGAGTCGCGACGCTTCGAACCGGTGGTCGAGGCAATCGAAGACCTGATCCCACGGGTGGAAGTGGTCGCACCCGGTCTGGTGTTCGTCCCCATCGCCGGGGCGATCCGCTTCTACCGGGGCGAGGACGTCCTTGCCGAGCGAATTGTCGATGAGATGGACAGGCTGATGGGCCATGTCCGTGGCGGGGAGGCTCTTGTCGGAGTCGCCGACGGCCCCTTCGCCGCTCGTTGGGCGGCTGCTACCACCGATGTCGGTCAGCCCAGGGTGGTGACGGACACCATTGGCTTTCTCTCCGGTCTCGACCTGACCGCTCTCAGGGAGAGCGTCAATGGGGACGAGCTGATCGATACCTTCCGTTGGCTCGGGGTGGCCACACTCGGAGATCTGGCTCGTTTGCCCCGGGAGGCCCTGGCCACCCGGTTCGGAAACCCTGGTCTGCTCGCCCATCGTCTGGCCAGTGGCGAGGACCGGTTTGTCGACCCCCGTGAGATCCCACCCGATCTGGCCGTCGACGCCAGTTTCGAAGACCCACTCGAGAGTCTCGATGCAGTTGCCTTTGCCGCCCGCGCCCTGGCCGAGCGGCTGCTCAGAGGGCTGAGGACAGTCGGGGTTGCTCCCCATCGGGTCTC
>CAZRID010000015.1:0-19094 GCA_964600055.1 uncultured Acidimicrobiaceae bacterium | reverse complement strand
CCGTGTGTCCGACGCGACGGCGTGGGCTCGGGGTGAGACCGTCGAGCCCAACGACCCCGACGTTGCCTGATGCCCGGGCCCTCGAACGACAGCTAGCTCAAACGCTCCACGATCATCGCCATCCCCTGGCCACCACCGACACACATGGTCTCGAGTCCAACGGTCTTGTCCATGGTCCGCAGATCGTTGATCAAGGTCCCCATGATGCGAGCCCCTGTCATCCCGAAGGGGTGACCGAGTGCTATGGCTCCACCGTTTGGATTCAGCCTTTCCATGTCGATCCCCAACTCGTCCACACAAACAAGCACCTGGGCGGCAAACGCCTCGTTGATCTCGACCACGTCGACATCGTCGAGCGCCATCTCCGCCTGGTCGAGCACAGCGCGCACCGCCCCAACCGGCCCCATTCCCATGTACTCCGGCTCCAGGCCGACCACAGACGAGGCGACGATTCGTGCCAGCGGCGTCAATCCGAGGCTCGCGGCTCTCTCTTCTGACATGACCAGCACCGCCGCCGAGCCATCGTTGAGGGGACAGGAGTTTCCGGCGGTGACACTCCCATCCGGCTTGAACACCGGTGGAAGCGAAGCAAGCTTCTCGATTGACGTGTCGGGCCGGGGGCTGTCGTCGGTGCTGATGGTGAGGCCGTCCGGGATCTCGATGGGGGTGATCTCCCGGTCGAAGAAGCCGTTCTTCTGCGCCTCGACCGCCCGGTCCTGGGATCGCTTGGCGAACTCATCCATGCGCTCCCGGGTTACGCCGTATTTCTCTGCCACGTTCTCGGCGGTATTGCCCATCGGGATGTACACGCTGTTGATGAAGTCGTCGCGGCTCGGATCGGTGAACCTCGGGTTCAGATCCTCACTGTCGATCGCCTTGCCATAGGCCCGGGTCACCGACTCGGACCCGGCGGCCACGTAGGTGTCACCTTCGCCCTGCTTGATGGCGTGGAATGCCATCCGGATAGTTTGCAGCGAGGAAGCACAGAATCGATTGACCGTGGTGGCCGGGACGCTGTCGGGCATGCCACCCAAGAGCGAGGCGGGACGGGCCAGGTTGAATCCCTGCTCATGATGGGTGAGGCCACACCCCACCATCACGTCGACCACCGAAGCCCGGTCGACCTCGGGCACCTTGTCCATGAGGGCGTTGATGGCGAAACCGGCCAAGTCGTCGGCACGGACCTCGATAAGCGAACCTTTGAAGGCCCGTCCGATCGGGGAGCGGGCGGTGGCAACAATGACGGCTTCCGACATGGCAATCTCTCCAATGACCTTCGACCCAGGCCGATTTTGATTACTCGCTCAAATCTAGTGGTTGCCCGTACTCTTGCCCACATGCGGTCGCTGGCGATGCTCTCCGTGGCTCTGATCGCGGCCTGCGGCACGCTCCCGGCCGCGCCGACCACCACCACGACCGCGTCCACTACCACGAGCAGCACGGCGATCACGAGCACCGAGCCCGAGGTCGTCGGGTGTCCCGTCGACGCCGCCTTCGTCGACCGGGGTCGGGTGACCCGAATGGATCAACCAACCTCGGACACCAACAGCCTCGGCCTCATCTCCTGGCAGGTCGACGAAGGCTGTGAGCGATTCGGGATCGACTTCGAAACCACTGAAGGCGCTCCGGCGACCACACCACCGACCGTTGTCGTCGAGTTCCTCGAGTCACGCCAGATCATCCGGGTTTGGACCGACGTCGATATGTCAGTGGTCACCGATCAGCTTGTGGAGACACCGTTGGTAGACCGTTTGTTCGTAGTGAGGGCACTCGATGGTGGCACGTTCGTCGACTTCCACCTGGCCGCCCCGGCCCAGGCCCGGGTAGAGATCTCTAATTCTCCGGCCCGACTCAGCCTCGAACTGCAGACAGGCCCCGAGCAGTTCACGACCAAAGCCCTCGTCTCCGATCGTGCTGTCGTCGTCGCCCCCGCCGATGGTGCGGAGACGGCGACCAGGGTCGACGTCGCGGGGTATGCGCGGACCTTCGAGGCAAAGGTCCTGGTTATCGCAACCGCGGCCGGCGAAGTGGTTGCAGAGAGGAATGTGACCGCCGCCGATTGGGTCGAAACGTGGGGCGAGTTTCGCACCTCGATTCAAGTACCGATTGGGGAGGCTTCGTTGTTCGTCGGTGAGGAGAGCCCGGACGACGGGCAGCTCATCGGCGTGAGCCTCAGCCTGACGGTTCGGTGAGCCCGGGGATGGAGACGATCTCGACCCGGCCCTGCGCGAGGTCGACAACCGGCACCAGGTCGTCGACGAACGGCACCTCGAACGTCAATCCACCCTCGCCCTCAACGAGCAATCGCTCCTGACCGGGACCAAACAGAACGTCCTTCACGGTGCCTATCTGAGTCCCCTCCTGGTCGAAGACCACCAGGCCCATCAGGTCACCCGGCCAAAACTCGCCTTCCGTGAGCTCCCGACGTACCTCCACGGACACGTCCAAGCCACGGATCTCCTCGGCCATGAACCGATCGTCGACGCCCTCGAAGGCGACCTGGTATCCCCGGTCAACGCGACGAACCGCCCGCACCTGGTGCGGACGGTCGTTCAGGAACACGGTTGCGCCGGGTTCGAGGCTGTCGACGTCCTCTTCCTCGATGTAGAGACCGAGGAACCCGTCCAGCCCGTGGGGTCGGCCCAAACGCCCGACTACGAACCTCTCGGGCTCAGTCGAGGAATTCGACGCCAGCGTTGATGCCCTCTTCGTCACCGGCCGCACCTGCGGCGGCGCGGATGGCCTTGGCCACTCTGCCCCGACGGCCGATGACCCGACCCATGTCGTGTTTGGCGGTTCGGACCTCGGCCACAACCTCGTCCGGGCCCTGCTCCACCATGGTCACCGAGACCTCGTCCGGCTCCTCAACGATGCTCTTGACGACGTAGGTGACCACTCGCTCGACGATTTCGCCTTTGGCCAATGTCATTCCTCCTCGGAGGCAGCCTCGGCGGCGACCTCATCCATTGTCGGCTCGTCCACCGCGGCTTCGGCTTCCACCGCGGCCGGGGCATCCATTGTCGGCTCTTCCACCGCGGTCTCGGCTTCCACCGCGGCGACCTCATCTGTTGTCGGCTCTTCCACCGCGGTCTCGGCTTCCACCGCGGCCGGGGCTGGTGCAGCAGGGGCGGAGGCCCCGACGGTGTGGATCTGGCCGGTGCGAACCTTCATGGTGTTCAGCGCCCCGGAGATGTTGAGCAGCTTCTCGACGGCCTCGGTCGGCTGGGCCCCTTTGGAGAGCCAGGCGGTGGCCTTATCGTTGTCGATCTCGACCAGCGATGGGTCCTGCTGGGGGTCGTAACGCCCTATCTGCTCGATGTAACGGCCGTCACGCGGCGACCTGCCGTCGACAACCACGACGCGGTATGAGGGCGCCTTCTTCTTGCCCATCCGCATCAGCCTCATTTTCACAGCCATCAATTCACCTCTTCGTTCGCTGGGCCGACAGAAGACCTTGCAACGAGGGGGTCCCCTTGCCTCCGGCCAGCACCTTCATCATCTTCTGAGCCTCGACGAACTGCTTCAGCAGCCGGTTCACGTCCTGGGGCCTGGCACCCGAGCCGGACGCGATTCGGCGCTTTCGGCTGCCGCCGATGATCTTTGGGCTCCGGCGCTCTTCTGGCGTCATCGACTGGATGATTGCCTCGACCCGACGGAGATCACGGTCGTCGACATCCACCTCGCGAATGAGCGATCCGGAGCCGGGAAGCATAGCAAGGATGTCCTTCACAGGCCCCATCCGCTTCATGGCCTGGAACTGGCCGAGGAAGTCCTCGAGGGTGAACTCCCCCTTCTGCAACTTCCGGGCTGCCTTCTCGGCCTCGGCCTCGTCGAAGTTGGCTTCGGCCTTCTCGATGAGGGTCATCACGTCGCCCATGCCCAGGATCCGGGACGCCATCCGGTCGGGATGGAAGGCTTCGAGGTCTTCGAGACCCTCGCCCATTCCGGCGAACTTCACGGGAGCGCCGGTCACCTCGCGTACCGAGATCGCTGCTCCGCCACGGGCATCACCGTCGAGCTTGGAGAGAACGACACCTGTGAGGCCAATCTGCTCCTGGAAACCGGATGCGACATTCACCGCGTCCTGTCCGGTCATCGCGTCGACTACCAACAGCACCTCGTCAGGGTCGGCCGCCTTGCGCACATCATCGAGCTCTCGCATGAGCAGGTCGTCGATTTGGAGACGACCAGCGGTGTCCACGATGACCACGTCGCGGCCGGTCTTCGCGGCTTCCTTCATCGCCGCCTTGACCAGACGGACCGGCTTTCCCTTGCGATCGGTGAAGACCGGGATGTCGATCCGACTTCCCAATGTCTCCAGCTGGTCGATCGCCGCCGGACGTTGGAGATCGGCCGCCACCAGCAGTGGCTTCTTACCCTGGTTCTTGAGCAGGAGGGCAAGCTTGCCGGCTGTGGTCGTCTTGCCCGATCCCTGGAGACCGACCATCAGGATGGTCAGCGGGGGTGCTGTCTTTTTCAGAGGAACCGACTCGGACCCGAGAGTGGTGACCAGCTCGTCGTGGACGATCTTGATCACCTGCTGGCCGGGCGTCAACGATTTGGAGACATCTTCACCGACGGCCCGCTCCTTAACCCGTGCCAGGAAGTCCTTGACCACCCTGACATTGACGTCCGCCTCGAGCAGGGCGAGACGAACCTCGCGCAAGGCAGCATCGATGTCGCTCTCGGAGAGACGCCCCTTGCCTTTCAGCGAGGCAAAGACGGTCTCGAACCGTTGGGTCAGGCTGTCGAACATCGCTCCTCACCGTAATTGGGACATTCAGGGGTCACATGCGGACCTGTGCGTCTCAATTATGAGGGGTCTGGGACCAATAGGCTCAACCCGACTCGATGTCCCGGCGACGGAACCCGACCAATCCGGCTGCGATCAGGCCAGTGGCCACCGCGAGGAGAACAACGAGAGGAAGCGCCTTCAGGTCCTCTGCTGGAACCAGGGGGATGTGCGTGAACGGGGACAGATCCAGCACCCATTGCGGAAACTGGAGGATCTGCCCAAGCTGCCCGAGCAGGAGGCAGGCCACGAGGACACCCCAGCTCAAGCCAACGAATCTCGGCGCGAGCCCGTGGAGCGCCACCGCGGCACCGGTCAGCACCCAGACGGCAGGAAGTTGCACCATGGCGGCACCGATCACGCGTGGCACCTGTCCGGCCACGTCGTCAATGATCAGCCCGTAGGTGGCGCCGGCCAGGGCGCCGGCAAGGCCAAGGATCACAACCGGGCCGGCCAGGCCGAATACGAGATGGCTCATGGCCCACCGAGTTCGCGGAGTCGCCGTCGCAAGGATGGGCTCGGCCCGCTGGCTCTCCTCTTCGACCCGGAGACGCAACACGGCCTTGATGGCGTAGGCCGACGAGATCAGGGCGATGATCCCGACTGCGGCAGAGAAGAATGTGTCGGTGAGTCCCTGTTCCCCACCCAATTGCTCGAAGATCTCGGCGAGCTGTGGGCTATCGTCCAGCATGTCTCCGATGCTGTCACCAACGCTTCCATAGACAATCCCGATAACCGCGAGACCGATCGACCAACCCACGAGAGAGCCCCGTTGGAGACGCCAGGCCAAGCCGAGAGGGCGCCCAAGGCTCGGAGCAGCTGTTGCCGGCCCGGGACGGGGCGGGAACACGCCGGCGCCGACATCCCTCCTTGCCGACATCCGAAACGCAAGAAAGGTGAACACCAGGGCAAAGACGGCCCATAGGGCAGCCACCCACCACTGCTCATCGGCGAACGCTCGGAGACGGCCGAACCACCCAATGGGTGAAAGCCAGGACAACCACGACAACCCACTGGCCTCGCCACTGTCACCTGCAACTCGAAGCAGAAAGGCCAGGCCGACCGCTCCGACCGCGATCCCTCGCGCTGCGCCCGCGCCCTCGGTGAACTGGGCAGCAACGGCACCTACCGCTGCAAACACTGCCGCGACACCGGCAAACCCGAGACCAAAGGCCAAGGCACCGGAGAGCGGGAGACCGACACCTACCAACCCGCCGGCCAGGAGCAGCCCCAACAGGAGACCGGCCGCGATGGTCACCGTGAGGGCGGCGGCCAGCGGCGCACGCCGCCCGACAACGGTTGATCCGAGCACCTCCCGTCGGCCAGACTCCTCTTCTTCCCGGGTGTGCCGGATCACGGTGAGCACGGCCATCAGGCCAACGAGGACCGATCCAATCGCTCCGATCCTCCACGCAGTCAGGGCCCCAATGCTCGAGCCGAAAATGGGACCGAGCATGGCCACAATCGCAGGGTTCGAGGCCACCGTCGCCACCAACTGCACACGGGTGGCTTCGGTTGTATAAAGCCCGGCAAGTGCGCTGGCAGTGCCGATCGGGACCAGGGTGAGGACGGACACCCAAACGGCGAGCCGCATCCGGTCCCGCCGCAGGATGAATCGGATCAGACTGCCGGTTCCGACGAGGGTCTTCATGATTCGGCCACATCGTCCCGGTAATGACGCATGAACAGCTCCTCCAGGGTGGGTGGCTGGCTGACCAGGCTGCGCACCCCAAGAGGGACGAGGGCGGACAACATCTCATTGATGCAGGCGGAGTCCACCTCGAACTGAACCCTATGGTCGACGACGCGCAGATCGTGAACCCCGGGCATCCGCGACAGACTCGAGGGATCGTTGTCGACCACGGCAGAGATGGTGGTGCGGGTGAGATGGCGCAGTTCGTCGAGAGTCCCGGTCTCCACCGTCTTGCCCCTGCGGACGATGCTGATGCGATCGCACAGGGCCTCCACCTCGGCCAGGATGTGACTGGCCAGGAGCACTGTGCGCCCCTCGAACCGGTCCTCTTCGATGCTGTTGCGGAACTCGGCCTCCATGAGCGGGTCGAGCCCGGCCGTGGGCTCGTCGAGGATGAACAGCTCCACGTTGGAGGCCAAGGCGGCGACCAACGCCACCTTCTGGCGGTTTCCCTTCGAATAGGTGCGCCCCTTCTTGGTCGGATCCAGGTCGAACCGATCCAGGAGACGCCGTTTCTTCGCTTCGTCAAGGCCACCACGCAACCGGCCGAGTAGGTCGATCACTTCTCCCCCGGTCAGATTCGGCCACAACGAGACGTCGCCAGGCACATAGGCCAGCCGGCGATGCAATTCGGTGGCCTGATTCCACGGGTCACCCGCGAGCAGTAAGACTTCACCCGCGTCGTGTCGCAACAGGCCGAGCAGGATCCGGATCGTCGTGGTCTTCCCGGCGCCATTGGGGCCGAGGAATCCATGGACCTCACCGATCGCCACCTCGAGATCGAGCCCGTCGAGGGCACGGGTCTGCCCGAAATCCTTGACCAACCCTGAGATCGAAATCGCGCCGGACATCAGGTGATCCTATTGAGACAAGTTCGCACCGGAGCCACCCGGTTCGTCACATTGGTCGGCCCCGACGGGAACCAAATCCACCTCCTCGAACGTAGAGGCGAAGACGACCGGCACGCATGCAAACAATTGCGTAATGTCTGACGCGGATTCCGGAATCCCCGAAATCCTCCCTGTTACGGAGGCGTCCATGTATCCGAGCAAGTTCGATTATCTCGCCCCGACGACGATCGACGAGGCCCTCGGCGTCCTCGCCGACAAGGGCCCCGAGATCAAGATTCTGGCCGGTGGGCAGAGTCTGATCCCGATGATGAAGCTCAGATTCGCCAACCCACCCGCCCTTCTCGATGTCAACCGGATTCCCGGTCTCGACACGATCGGGGAGTCGAATGGGCATCTCACGATGGGGGCCCTGGTGAGACACAACCACGTCGTCAAGTCCGACGCAGTGACGGCCGCCAACCACACCGTGGCCTCGGCGGCACCCTGGGTATCGGACCCGATCGTCCGCAACCTGGGAACAGTCTGTGGGTCGCTCGCACATCACGACCCCGAAGGCGACTGGGCCTCTGTCATGCTGGCCACCGGCGCCGAAGTGGTGCTCCAGAGCACCCAGGGAGAACGGGTGCTGCCGATCACCGACTTCTGCGTCGACATGTTCCAGACCATGTGCCGCCCCGACGAGCTGTTGACCGAGGTGCGGGTCAACAAGCACACAGCCCGGGGTGGTGGCAACTACCAGAAGCTCGAGCGCAAAGTCGGCGACTACGCCACGGTCGGCGTGGCAACCTCCCTGGAGTTGGGAGACGACGGATCCATAGTCGAGGCCGGGATAGCCCTCACCTCGGTATACGCCCACAACCTGAAGGTGACCGAGGCCGAAGACTTACTCAGAGGGAACCAACCGGGCACAGAGTTGTTCAAGGAGGCCGCATCCATCGCCAGTGCCGCCTGCGATCCGGCCACCGACAACCGGGGCAGCGCTGCCTACAAGCGTCACATCGTCGGCGTATTCACTGAGCGGGGTCTCACCAAGTCCCTCGAGATTGCCCAGGGAGGTCAGTCGTGAACGTCACCGTCAACATCAACGGAGACGAGCGATCGGCGGATGTCGAGCCCAGACTCCTCCTGACCGATTTCATCAGAGGCACCCTCGGTCTCACCGGAACCCACATCGGATGTGACACCACCAGTTGCGGGGTGTGCACCGTCCTTCTCGACGGGGTACCGGTCAAGTCGTGCACCATGTTCGCGGTTCAGGCTAATGGCCGCAGCATCACCACCGTGGAGGGCCTCAAGCAGAACGGTCAGCTGTCGCCGATGCAGCAGGCTTTCCATCAGGAGCACGGGCTCCAATGCGGATTCTGCACACCGGCGATGATGCTGGTGGGAACCGCGCTGCTCGAAGAGAACCCTGATCCCACAGATGACGAAATCCGCTGGGCGATATCGGGCAACCTGTGCCGTTGCACCGGGTACATGAACATCGTCAAGTCCATCCAGGCCGCCGCCGCGATGAAGAGTGAGGAAGTCTCAGCATGACCACTACCGCCGAACACCACGCACTGAAGACCTCTCCCGAGGTTGGAGGGATCGGTCACAGTCGGAAGCGGGTCGAGGACGCCCGCTTCATCGAGGGCAGGGGCAACTACGTCGACGACATGGTCCTTCCCGGGATGCTGCACATGGCCATCCATCGCAGCCCGCTCGCCCACGCCAAGATCATCTCCATCGACACCTCCGAGGCATCGGCGGTGGAAGGCGTCATCGCGGTGGTCACCGGCGAGCTTCTCGCCGGGTACAACCTGGCGTGGATGCCGACTATGTCAGGCGACACTCAAGCGGTTCTCGCCACGGACAAAGTCCGCTTCCAGGGCCAGGAGATCGCGGCTGTGATCGCGACCGACCGCTACATCGCCCAGGACGCCGCCGACCGGATCGTCGTGGAGTACGAGGAGCTGGAGCCGATCGTGACCCCACAGCGCTCGCTGGAGGCGGACGCCCCACTGATCCGGGACGACAAGGAAGGCCAGACCACCAACCAGTGCTACGAGTGGGAGTCGGGTGACAAGACGGCCACCGACGCCGTGTTCGCCGCCGCCGACAGGATCGTGACCCTCGACACCTTCTACCCGCGCTCACATCCCGCTCCCCTGGAGACCTGTGGGATCGTGGCCGACGTCAACTCGGCCACCGGCCAGGCGACCTTGTACATGACCTCCCAGGCACCCCATGCCCACCGAACCGTCTTCGCCCTGGTGGCCGGGCTGCCCGAGCAGAACATCCGCATCGTGTCCCCCGACCTCGGTGGCGGGTTCGGCAACAAGGTGCCGGTGTACCCGGGTTACGTGGTGGCGACAGCGGCCTCGTTGGTGATCGGCAAGCCGATCAAGTGGATCGAGACCAGGACCGAGAACCTGATCTCCACCGGGTTCGGCCGTGATTACCACATGCACGGCGAGCTCGCCGTGAGCAACGACGGGAGGATCCTCGGGCTGCGGGTGGACATGCTCTCGGATCAGGGTGCGTTCTTCTCCGACGCACAGCCCACCAAGTTCAAAGCAGGTCTGTTCCACATCGTCACCGGGTCCTACGACTACCCGGTGGCCCATGTCACCACCCGTGGCGCCTACACCAACAAGGCGCCGGGGGGCGTGGCCTATCGCTGCTCGTTCCGGGTGACCGAGGCCTCCTACATGATCGAGCGCCTGGTGCAGAACGCCGCCTACGAGTTGGGGTTGGACCCGGCTGCCTTCCGTATGAAGAACTTCATCAAGAAGGATCAGTTCCCCTACCTGTCCCCCACCGGGTTCGTATACGACTCCGGTGACTACGAGACGGCGTTGAAGATGGCCATGGAGATGGTTGGCTACGACGAGATCCAGAAGGAGAAGGAGCAGGCGCGGGCCGAGGGGAGGCTGGTCGGCATCGGCCTTGCATCCTTCACCGAGGTGGTGGGCGCCGGTCATGGTGACGAGTTCGACATCCTCGGACTGCGGATGTTCGACTCCGCCGAGCTCAGGGTGCACCCCACGGGGAAGGCCATCCTCAAGCTGGGTGTCCGCACCCAGGGCCAGGGTCACGAGACGACCTTCGCCCAGATCGTGGCCGAGGAGCTGGGTATCCCCTCGTCCGACATCAAGGTCGTCGAGGGCGACACCGACAACACCCCCTACGGGCTCGGCACCTACGCCTCACGAAGCACCCCCGTCGCCGGCGCTGCCACCGCGATGATCTCACGGACCCTGCGGGAGAAGGCGAAGAAGATCGCCGCCCACCTCCTCGAGGCATCCGAGGACGACCTGGAGTGGGAGATCGGCAAGTTCTCTGTCAAGGGTGACCCCTCGTCCTCGGTCACCATCCAGGACGTGGCGTTCGCCGCCTACACCAACGTCCCTCCGGGTCTCGAGCCCGGGCTGGAAGGGGTGCACTATTACGACCCGCCGAACATGACCTACCCGTTTGGCAGCTACTTCGTAGTGGTCGATGTCGATCCCGGGACCGGACAATGGAAGGTGCGCAAGATGGTTGCCGTCGACGACTGCGGGGTGAGGATCAACCCGATGATCGTCGAGGGACAGATCCACGGTGGGCTGACCGAGGGCTTTGCGATGTCCTCGATGCAGCACATCTCCTTCGACGACCAGGGCAACTGCATCGGCGCCAACTTCCTCGACTACCTGGTCCCCACCGCCTGGGAGACCCCCCGCTTCGAGCTCGGGGAGACGGTGACACCGTCCCCACACCACCCGATCGGGGCTAAGGGTGTGGGCGAGTCGGCGACGGTCGGCTCTCCCGCCGCCTTCGTCAATGCGGTGATCGACGCCCTGTGGCATCTCGGAGTGCGCAACATCGACATGCCGGTCTCGGGGGACCGGGTGTGGGCGGCCATGGAAGAGGCGAAGAACTGAGAGCCCACCGATGAATCAGGAGTTGCTGGCGCTGGCGGCAGATCTGAGCAGCCGGCACCAGCCGTTCCTGGTCGCCACAGTGGTCTGGGCCCGTGGCCCGTCGTCGGGCAAACGGGGCTCGTCCGCCATCATCGACACCGACGGCAATGTCACCGGGTGGATCGGCGGCGCCTGCGCCGAGCCAGTGGTGAGACGTGAGGCCCGGGAGGCGATAGCCGACGGCAAGCCGCGGCTGCTCTTCTTGGGAACACCCGACGACATCGCCGAGGTGAACCGACCCGACGTGATCTCCGTGCCAATCTCATGCACCAGCGAAGGCGCCTTGGAGGTCTTCTTGGAACCCATGCTCCCTCAACCCCACGTAGTTGCGGTCGGCCGCTCCCCTGCGGTGAAGACACTGACCCATCTAGCCGCTGCCCTCGATTGGAGGGTGACTGTGGTCGACGAGGGCGGCCGGGCCGAGGATCACTCCCTTGCAACCGATGTGGTCACGACCCTGACCATGCCGGGGGGGATCGATGCCGGGACCTCGATCGTGATCGCCACCCAGGGCCACTACGACGAGCCCGCCCTGGAGGCGGCCCTCGCCACTAACGCCGGCTACATCGGTCTGGTGGCGTCGAAAAAGCGGGCGGACACAGTGCTCGGTTACCTCGAGGATCGCGGCGTGCCTCGGGATCAACTGAACCGAATCACCGCTCCGGCCGGAATCGACCTCGGCCACATCCAACATCGCGAGATCGGGATCGCCGTCCTGGCCCAGTTGGTCGCCCTTCGCGCGGCAGGCGAGATCCACGGCGCTATCGAGCCTGCCGAGCCGGCCCATGTCGCTGTCGACCCGGTCTGCCACATGGAGGTCGAGGTTTCCACCGCCAAGTGGATAAGCGAGCACGACGGCGAGACGTACTACTTCTGCGCCCCGGGCTGCAAGACCGCCTTCGAGAAAGACCCGTCGGCTTTTCTTGCCTCCGAAGCCACTTAGGCTTCCTTTGTGATCCCTGCCACGATCGAAGAGCTCGAGGAGCGTCTCGACGACCTCGACTACTTCGCCGACGAGAGCCTTGTCGTGGCTATCCACCTCGCCGTCCAGCTGGGGCGACCCCTCTTTCTCGAAGGCGAAGCCGGTGTCGGTAAGACCGAGGTCGCCAAGGTCCTGTCGGCCATGTCGGGCGCCGAGCTGATCCGGCTTCAGTGCTACGAGGGCCTCGATGTTGGTCAAGCCCTATATGAATGGGACTACGCCCGGCAGATGATGGCGATCCGGCTATTGGAAGCCAGGGGCGAGGGGGCCAGCGCCACCCCCGACGACATCATGAGCCGGGACTATCTCATCGCCCGCCCCTTGCTCCAGGCGATTGAAGCCAGCAAGGACGGCCACCGGCCTGTCCTCCTCATCGATGAGCTCGACCGGGCCGACGAAGAGTTCGAGGCCTTTCTCCTCGAGTTGCTATCAGACTTCCAGATCACCATCCCCGAGATCGGCACCATCAAGGCGCAGAGCCGTCCGATCGTCGTCCTCACCTCGAACCGGACCCGTGAGATCCATGACGCCCTCAAGCGCCGCTGTGTCTATCACTGGATCGACTATCCGACCCCGGCTCGGGAGTCCGAGATCATCGCCCGCAAGGTGCCCGAATTGGAGGGCAGACTGGCCGACTCGCTGAGCGAGGCGATGAGACGTCTCCGCGAGATGGAGCTGTTCAAGCCACCCGGGGTGGCCGAGACCCTCGACTGGGCCGAGTCGCTGCGCCTCCTCGAAGCCGGTGAGCTATCCCCGGCCACCATCGAGAGCACCCTGGGCGTCGTCCTCAAGTACAAGGACGACATCGACATGGTGCGGGCCGCCGGGGTCGACAGCCTGGTCGGATGAGCCGCCCGGGACTGATCGATCAACTGAGTGTGTTCTCCGGGGCACTTCGCAATCGTGGGATGACCGTCACCGCCGACCAGACCGCCGACATGGCCCGCGCCCTGTCCTTGATCGATCTGACCCGGCGCTCCCATGCCGCAGCCTCGCTTCGAGCACTGTCGATCTCGGATCCGAGCCAGATCCCGATCTTCGACGAGGAATTTGAGAAGTTCTTCGACGGGATTCGGCCACCCATCTATGTCGACCGTAACCCGGACACCCCAAAGTCCACGAGTGCCAGCTACAAGCTTCAGGGGACAGCAGGCACGTCCGAGGCGGCGGTCGGCGAACATGTGGGAGCATCGGCGGTGGAGAGGATCTCGACTCGTGACTTCGCCGACCTCGACGACGAGGACCTCCAGGAGGCGCGTCGTCTGGTCATGACCATGATGTGGCACCCGAACGACTACAAGACACGTCGCTGGTCACCCGGTGATGGCACTCGACCCGACCTGCGCAGGACCCTCCACCGAGCGGTTGGGCCCGCCGGTGACCTGATGCTGATGGACTGGAAGCGGAGGAGGAAGAAGGAGCGACCGCTGATAATCATCGCCGACATCTCGGGCTCGATGGAGAAGTACGCCGACATCTTCCTCATCTTTGCCCATGCCGCCCAGCGGCGTCTGCGTGAGGTTGAAGTCTTCACCTTCTCCACCCATCTCAGTCGGATCACCGAGGAAATGCGTCGCCGCGACACCAAAACGGCACTCACTCATGTGGCCGAGAGAGTCACCGACTGGTCGGGGGGAACCCAGATCGGCGACGCCCTCGCCGAATGGAACAAGCGCTGGAGCCGACGTCTGGCCCGGGGCGGGCCGGTGGTGATGATCCTCTCCGACGGCTGGGATTGTGGCGATCCAGACATCCTCTCCGAGGAGATGAGCCGTCTCGCCCGCTCGGTTCATCAGGTGATCTGGCTCAACCCTCTTGCCGCTCGCGCCTCCTATCAGCCCCTGACCAGGGGCATGCAGGCGGTGCTCCCCCACGTCGATCAGCTTTTGCCGGCGGCTAGCGTCAGCGACTTCAGAGGAGTGGTACGGGTGCTCGACTCGTTGGCCGGAGCCAGAAGATGAGAAATCAGATCGAAGTCCGCAATCGATGGGCCAAAGAGGGCAAAAAGGTGGCAGTGGCGACCGTGATCCGGGTCCACGGCAGCGCCCCCAGACCTGAGGGATCAAAGTTCCTGGTCTCCGACGCCGGTGACATGGAGGGATCGGTCAGCGGCGGTTGTGTTGAGAACGATGTCTTTCTCCACGCCCAGAATGTGATCGAGACCGGTAGGCCGAAGACGGTCACCTACGGGATCGCCGATGACGACGCATTCGAGGTTGGCATGGCCTGCGGCGGGACCATCGACATCTTCATCGAGCCGTGGTGACCCCGCTGGATGCGATCCAGGGAATCCTGGAGCGTGAGGAGTACGGGTCGGTCGTCACCTTCGTCGACGGCCCGGCAGTTGGCTCGAAGACGGTGCTCGACTCGACGGGCGAGGTGGTCGCCGGACAGTTTCCGTCGGAGATCGCAGTCGACGTGACGGCTGACGCCTTGGTGCTGATGGACCACGAGCAGCATCGGGCGATGGAGTACCCGCCGCACACTGTGTTCGTCGAATCACTGGCGCCCCCACAAGAGATAGTGATCGTCGGCGCAGTCCACATCGGCCAGTGGCTTGCCAGCTTCGCCGGCCAGATGGGATATCGGGTGACCGTCATCGATTCTCGGGGCGCTTTCGTCACACCCGAGCGATTCCCGACCGCCCGGCTCCTGATCGGATTGCCCGAGAACGTCATCGGCGAGGTCGACCTCGACCGGCGCACTTGGGTGGTGATCCTCTCCCATGCCCCGCCCCACGAGGACCCGGTTCTGGAGGCGGCGCTGAAGAGCCCGGTGCGTTACATCGGGTGCATGGGCAGCCGACGCACTCAGAACCTTCGGGTGGAGAGACTTCGGGAGATGGGTTTCTCACCCGAAGACATCGCAAGAGTCCGAGGCCCGGTTGGTCTCGACATCGGCGCCGAGAGCCCCCAGGAGGTGGCCGTCTCCATCCTCGCCGAGATGACAATGGTCCGCTACGGCCACGGCACCGGTCTGTCACTTCTCGGGACAGACGGCAGGGTCCACAAGCAGCGACCCGAGGACGCGTAGGGCGCACGGTCACGTGTGCAGGCGGCCACCGTGACGGTGGCCCGTCGCACACAAGATCCCGCGCGCACCTCACGTGTGCAGGCAACCACCGTGACGGTGGCGCATCGCACACGGGATTTGGCCATGGCAATACCCTGTCCGGGTGACACCAACCTCAGACGAGGCGCTACGGGCCGACATCCGGCGTCTCGGGAACCAGCTGGGCGACGCCCTCGTCCGTCAGCATGGCCCCGAGCTGCTCGATCTGGTGGAACAGGTCAGGGCGTTGGGCAAGTCGTCCCGTCGTGGTGGGAGCACCCAGGCGGCCGCCCAACTCGACAAACTGCTCGCCGACCTGTCCATCGCTGACGTGATCCCGTTGGTTCGGGCTTTCACCGCATACTTCTACCTGGCCAACGTCGCCGAGCAGGTCCATCGCATCGACCAGCTGGGAATCTCCGACCTCGGTCTGGCCGCCACCGTCGACCGGGTGCTCGGGGCCGGAGTCGATCCCGAACTCTTGGAGAGGGTCGTTGACCGGCTCGAGGTGAGACCGGTGTTCACCGCTCATCCCACCGAGGCTGCCCGACGCTCAATTCTGAGCAAGACCGTCGCTCTGGCCGAGCTGATCGAGGGTCGACTCAAGACCGCAGACGGCGATCTCGACCCGATCGATCGCCGCACTGCTGAGTTGATCGACCAGATCTGGCAGACCGACGAACTGCGTCTCCAGAAGCCGAACCCGGTTGAAGAGGCGAGGTCTGCCCTCTACTACCTGGTTCAGATTGCAGCCAACGTGATGCCCGAGCTCGGGGAAAACGTTGCCTTCGAACTGGCCCGGCTCGGTGTTTCCGCCAAGCCGAACCCGATCCGTTTCGGCTCCTGGGTGGGTGGCGACCGGGACGGAAACCCGGGTGTGACCCCGGAGACCACCTTGGAGACCCTCTTGCTCCAGCACGACCGTGGTCTCAGACACCTGATCGAGATGGTCGAGAAGCTCTCCGAGGAGCTCTCCGTGTCCGAGCGTCTCGCCCCGATCAACAACGGGCTCAACGAATCCCTGGTTCGGGACCGTGAGGCTCTCCCTGAGGTCTGGCAACGGGAACATCGCCGGACGGCCTCGGAGCCTTACCGATTGAAATGCTCGTACGTCCATGCCCGTCTGATCAACACCAACCGGCGGCTCCAACGAGGGTTGGCCCACGCCGAGGGACTCGATTACTCGCACCCGAGCGAGCTCCTTGCCGAGCTCGACCTGATGTCCGATTCGCTCACCAGTTCGAGGGGAGAGTTGATCGCGGCCGGCGCCGTAGGCCGGGTTCGACGTGCCGTGGAGACCTTCGGGTTCCAGATGGCGATCCTCGACATCAGGGAGCACTCGTCCAAGCACCGGGAGACGATCGGTGAGCTGTTCTCCCTGGTCGACGTCGACTACCGCAGCATGGATGCCACCCAGAGGAACAGCATCCTGACCTCGGAGCTGGAGGGGACACGTCCGCTGAGCGGTCTCACCACCGAGCTCACAGAGGAGTCGGACCGCACCCTGCGCACCTTTCATGCCATTCGCGAGGCGAAAGAGCGATATGGGGACCAGGTGATCGAGAGCTACGTCGTCTCGATGACCGAGAGCGCCGCCGATGTCCTGGAGGCGGCGATTCTGGCCCGCGAGGCAGGTTTGGTCGACTTGCGGCGTGGCATCGCCAGCATCGGGTTTGTCCCCCTGGTCGAGACCATCGACGACCTGCGCAACGCGGGGACCCTGCTCGAGGACCTATTCGCCAACGTGCCGTATCGCAAGATCCTGAGTCTCCATGGGGACAGCCAGGAGGTCATGCTCGGGTACTCGGACTCCAACAAGGAAGGCGGGATCACGACCAGCCAGTGGGAGATCTACAAGGCACAGCGGACGATGAGGAATGTCGCCGAGGGTCACGGGATCCATCTCCGGTTGTTTCATGGTCGTGGGGGGACGATTGGACGTGGCGGAGGCCCGACCCACGCGGCCATCCTGGCCCAGCCCTACGGCACGATCGACGGAGATCTGAAGGTCACCGAGCAGGGCGAGGTGATCTCGGAGAAATACGGTCATCCTGAGATCGCCGCCCGCAACCTCGAGCTCGCCCTCGCCTCGGTGCTCGAGTCGTCCCTGCTCCACCGACAGTCTCGCCAGCCGATAGAAACTCTCGAACGCTGGACCGAGGCCATGGACTGTCTCTCGTCAGAGGCCCATGCCTCCTATCGCGACTTTGTCGAGCGCCCCAGCCTCGTCCCTTACTTCCTCTCCTCCACCCCGGCCGAGGAACTGGGACATCTCAACCTGGGAAGCCGGCCATCACGCCGCCCGGGCGGCATCGGCGGCATCGAGGACCTGCGTGCCATCCCCTGGGTGTTCGGCTGGACCCAGACCAGACAGATCGTGCCCGGCTGGTTTGGGGTGGGCACCGGGATCCGCGCTGCGAGAAAGGCGGGATACGGCGAGGTGCTGCGGGCGATGGCCGGAGAGTGGGGTTTCTTCCAGACCTTCCTCTCCAACGTCGAAATGACACTGGCCAAAACCGACCTCGACATCGCCGGTCGCTATGTCACCAGCCTGGTGCCGCCGGAGCATCGCGGGTTGCTCGATCTAGTTCGTGCCGAGTGCGACTTGACCACGGAGGAAATCCTCACCCTGCGCAAAGAGCCCGATCTACTGAGTGATCTTCCGCTGTTGAAGCGAACCCTCGGAGTGCGTGACATCTATCTCGACCCGATCAACTACCTGCAGGTATCGCTGCTGGCAAGGAGCCGGGCAGGTGAGTTCGGAGAGGAGCTGAGTCGGGCACTGTTATTGACTGTGAACGGGATCGCAGCCGGAATGCGAAACACCGGCTAGATGTGGTGGTTTTAGCGCGTAGATCTCGGCCCATAGGTCGATGTGATGTCGCGGGAATGGGTTGACGGCCCGTAACCTCCGCTCCATGCCGCTCACCATCCTCGACCACCCGCTCGCTGCCGATCTCCTGTCCATACTCCGCGACAAGGAGACCGAGCCGCCCGAGTTTCGTCAGATCGCCGAGCGTCTTGGCTATCTGCTTGTCGCCGAAGCGCTCTCCGACATGTCCACGGTCGACGTCGAGATCGAGACCCCGTTGGAGAAGACAACCGGTAAGCAACTTCGCCGCCCGGTGGTGGCAGTCGCCGTGCTCCGGGCCGGTCTCGGCCTGCTCCAATCGGTGCTCACGCTGGTCCCCGATGCGGCCATTGGCTTCGCCGGCGTACAGCGCAACGAGGAGACCGCAGAGCCGATCGAGTACTACAACAAGTTTCCCGAGCTTTCCTCGGCTCGGGTGCTGATCCTGGAGCCGATGCTCGCCACCGGCGGATCGCTCTCATGGGCCATCGACAAGGTGAAGGAGAATGGGGCCAAGGACATCACCGCGGTCTGCGTTGTCACCGCTCCTCCCGGTCTGCAGCGTGTCGAGCAGGATCATCCCGACGTGCGAATCGTCGCCGCGGCGTCGGACCGAGAACTGAACCCCAGCTTCTACATCGCGCCCGGTCTCGGCGACATGGGAGACCGGCTCTTCGGGACCCTGTGACCGCCTTTGAGGACGCCGTCCTCGCGGTCATCTCCTCATTGGAGCAGGGAGAGGTCGTGACCTACGGCGAAGTGGCCGACCAAGCCGGGTTTCCCGGTGCAGCCCGGGCGGTGGGCACAGTGCTCCGCAATTGTGATGGTGACATCCCCTGGTGGCGGGTGGTGGGCGCCGGTGGCCTGATCCGGACACCACGTAGGGTGAAACAGGCCGATCGGCTCCGTTCGGAAGGAATCCTCATC
>CAZRID010000014.1:0-19422 GCA_964600055.1 uncultured Acidimicrobiaceae bacterium | reverse complement strand
GGATGTGGGCGGTCATCGCACTCCTCCAATCAACAACCAAGTCACTGGCCGGTGGGCTCTTCGGACCCTTTGAAACCTACCGAGGCGAACCCGGCGTGGGCTGCCCTCACGGCTGCCAGGCCGGGATGCTCTCCCTCGACCACGTGAGGGACCGGTCTGCTGGTTGATGGCAGGAACGAAGTGGTGATACCCAGGGAGCGGTTGGTCGCCTCGATGGAGGCCTCGGCATCAGAGAATCCGGTGAGAGCGCGGATGGCGTCGATGTTCTCGGGGATGACTATCGCCTCGTTGTGCACCTGGTAGGTGAGATACACCTCACGGTCGTCGACGGCCAGGGCGTCGTCCCACACCGCCACCTCCCACATGTCCCCACGGGGCCGGTCGAGATCCCGCATCAGTTCGACCACGGTGTTCAAGGCCACCAGCCCATCGGCCGATCGGATGAGCGCTACCCGCGGTTCGTCGTAGAGGGCATCCCGTAGCTCCTCCACCTTGACCGGACGGGTGGTCTCGACCATGGCGAAGTGGATGTGGGATAGGTTGAACGGTCCCGCCGCGGCCATCGTGGTCAAGTCGAGGTCGGTGAGGACCGTCTGGGTGTCGGGTCCCTGATGACTGGGGACCTTCACCTCCGGTATCACCGTGTTGATCATCCCGGTGTCGTGAGATTCCCAAGGGTCGGTTCCCCGTCTCAGCACTACCACCCGGGCCCGGTCCACCCAGCCACGGCCGTGCAGCGAATGCAGCACCCGGGACATGCCCGTGGTGTTGCAGGAGACCACACGGGTGAACTGAGCATCCAGCGAATCCTGATAGTTGACCTGAGCCACGAATGAGTGGCCGGCCAGCTCATGTGACTCTCCACCCTGGAAGATGGCTTTCACACCAGCATCGACATAGGTCTCCTTGTTGGCGGCCCCGATCTTCTTGGGTGTGCAGTCGACGATCACAGCGACATCTCCGAGCAGATCGCCGAGATTCCCGGCCAGAGGGATGCCGGCGGCTTCCATATCGGAGCCACGGTCAGACACCGACGCATAAACGGGGTACCCCCGTTCAACCGCCGTCATCACCCGGTAGTCGAATCCGACATCCGCCACCCCGACCAGCTCCATGTCATCCTGGAAGGTGACCGCGTCGGCTACGCGCTTGCCGATCACCCCGTAGCCGTTCACCCCCACCCGGATCCGATCTGTGCTCATGCCACACCTCCTGCCTCATTCGGCCGGTTATCGCCGGCACCTGGTTCAAGAACGGGTACCACCCCCATTGATACACCTTCCAGTCGAATGGAAGGTCAAGTGTCCTCTTCGACCGGGTGGGGCGAGGCAAGCGTGTGTTGGTGACAGCAGGGGGGAAGCAGGCCCCGGATGATCTCCAGCGCACGTCCTGTCTTTGCTGCGAAGTCCGCCTCGGCGGCCAGCTCTACGACGTTGGGATGCTCAGCCCAGACGGCAGCTATACGCCGGTCGATTTCAGCGGCTCGGCTGGCGGACTCGGTGCGGATCGGGTCGGTGTGGTATCCGTGTTCGGCGCCGGGTACGCGGAGGTGGATCACTGCGCGGTACCGGGACAACTCATCCTCCAGGGATGTCCCCATCGCACTCCAGAAGGTTTCGAGCTCACCCGGCCAGTAGGCCAACCCGTCGACGGTCCCCCGGTCACCGAGCGCCACCGCCACCCTCCTCTCCCCCAGCACCACAGCCTCCAACTGGGACTGGACTGCGTAGATGGCCTTCTGGGCGGCTTGCAGGCCGACGACGGTGTCGTGGCGGGGGAACCCGCCACCGAACACGATGGTCGCCGCCTCAGGAAGGATCGCCACGTGCTCACAGAACGACCGGGCCGCCAGCTCCAGCACCGCGGTCTTTCCCGCTCCCGGTCCCCCGGTGACCACCACCAGCCGAGGGTCATGTGAAGGCCGAGGGCATCCGCAGTGCACAGAGCCGACGCGAAGGGTGGGAAAGCGCGGACCGGTCACGACCGCCCGTCCACACCCACGGTTCCTCGAGGCATGTCCCCACCGTATCCGCCCCGCGCCTCTCGAGCCCGTACGGCTCCCGCTGCCGAGCCGGAAGCCTTCATCAAAGCTTGATCTGAGGGATGGGAGAGCCTTTATCTCGATCCGGTTGACTGTCGGATAGTCAAAGAAAGGAGTTCCTCATGATGTGGGGATACGGAGGTCTCGGCTTCCTGTGGATGGCACTGTTCTGGGTGGGCGTGATCCTGCTCGTGGTGTGGGCGGTGCGCCGTCCCGAGGACGACACGACGTTAAGAAGGCCCGCGGCATTGGAGATCCTCGAGGAGAGATATGCCCGGGGAGAGCTCGACGCCGACGAGTTCACCGCCCGTCGCCAGCAACTGGTGAGGTGAGAGGATGCGGGGAAGGACCCTCCTCATCGCCGGGCTCATCGCCATGGCAGCATCGTTGATCGGACCCACCGTGCACGCGGCGATCACCGGTGACACCCTCTGGTGGGGTGGTCACATGTCCGGATACGGGCACATGGGCCGGTGGGGAGATGGCAAGACGACCGGTGATGTGATCGAAGGCGCGCCCGATGAAGAGGTCACGGCTACCGAGTTCGCCTTCTCCCCCGCCGAGCTGACAGTAGTAGTAGGCGAGCCGATCAATCTCACACTGATAAACCAGGGGAGCCTGCCTCACGATCTGGCCATCCCCGAGCTGGGCGTACGTATCGCCGCTGCGCCGGGCCAACAGATGACAGCCGGTCTTGAGATCGAGGCGGCCGGCTCCTACGAATTCGTCTGCACCTACCCGGGTCACGCCGAAGCCGGCATGACCGGGCTGTTGACAGTCGAACCCAACAAGTGAAGGGAAACACGATGAGGAAGACAGCGATTCTGATAGCCGTGGTAACGGTGGTCGGATTAGCCGTGGTGAGCGCCATACCGGCACTGGGCCAAGAGCGGAACACCGAGCCCGCAGTCACCTGCCCCTATTATCACCGGACCAACATTTCCCACGAGGACCTGGAGCAATGGATGGGATCGTCCGCCCACAACGAGTGGATGGATTCCGCCGAGCATCCTCGGATCCACGAGTCGATGATGGGCGCCGGGAACATGATGGGATCCTCGGGGTGACCTTCGAATGTCTGCTCAGGTGAAGGTGCCGCTTGTCACAGGCGGCACCTTTACGATTGCTGGTGTGGACCGACAACAGATTCTCGTCGTTGATGACGAGCCGGATCTGCGCCAGATGCTGCGCCGCTATCTGGCGGCGGAAGGCTTCGAGGTCGTCGAGGCCGCAGAGGCGGAGACGGCCCTTTCCAGGATTCGAGGAACGTCGCCCGATCTGATCGTGCTCGATGTTGGCCTGCCGGGCATGGATGGTTTCACACTTCTCCAGGAGATCCGCAAAAAGTCGGACGCTCCGGTGATCATGCTCACGGCCCGAAGCGAGGAGGTGGATCGGGTGGTTGGTCTGACCATCGGCGCCGATGACTATGTGACCAAACCGTTCAGCCCGAGGGAGCTGGTGGCAAGGATTAGGGCGGTGCTTCGTCGAGCTTCGGATGGTCGGGCAGGATCGGACGAGGTCCTGGAGTTCGAGGGGATCACTCTCGACCTGGCTGGGCGCCAGGTCCGCACCGACGGTGTCAGCGTCGAAGTGACTGCCCTGGAGTTCGACCTGCTGGCCGCCTTGGCCTCCGCCCCGGGGCGCGTGTTCACCCGCGCCCAGCTGCTGGAGAGTGTGTGGGGGTGGGATTACTTCGGCGCCGACCGGGTGGTTGACGTCCACATCGGCAACCTACGCAAGACCCTCGGTGACGACCCCGCCGATCCCAGGTTCATCGGCACGGTCCGCGGTGTCGGCTACAAGTTCGTGGCCACACCACGATGAGGCGTTGGTTCGGGAGCCTCAGGGCCCGATTGCTGGCATCCCATGTCGTGGTGGTGGTGATAGGAGTCGCCATTCTGCTGCTGGCGGGCCGCCAGCTCGGCCCCGTGTTCGTCGACGACCATCTGCGGTCTATGACCCACATGATGGAAGGCATGGCAGCGGCCGAGGCGAGCCAGCTCGAAGAAGGTATCGACGCCGCCTTCAATCGTGCCCTGCTCTGGGCGGCCGTCATCAGTGTTGGTGTCGCCGCGGCTGCGGCCACCTTCGCTTCGATGCGAGTTGTCCGCCCTCTGGATCAGATCCGCCGCGTCGCCCGCCGTCTCGCCGACGGCGACTACCACCAGCGGGTCCCCATCCCCCGTGAGGAAGAGCTGGCCGCGGTGGCAAACGACGTCAACGCCCTGGCCCAAGCCCTGGAAGAGACCGAACAGCGACGCCTCCACCTCATCTCCGAGGTCGCCCACGAACTCCGCACCCCGGTAGCCACCCTGAAAGGCTATCTGGAAGGTCTCCTCGATGGTGTGTTCGACCCCGACCCCGAGACCCTGGCGGCCGGGATCCGCGAGACCGGTCGGCTGGAGCGTCTCGCCGCCGACCTCAGCGCACTTTCCCGTGCCGAGGAGGGCCGGGTCGACCTTCGACCAGAGTCCCTCGACCTGGCCGGGCTGGCCAACGAAGTGGCCGAACGGCTGCGCCCCCAGTTCCAGGGCCAGGATGTGACCCTGGAGGTGGAGCCAGGTCCCCCACTGCCGGTGGTCGCAGACCGGGACCGCACCGCCCAGGTGCTGACCAACCTGGTGGGCAACGCCCTCGCCTACACACCTACTGGGGGCCGGGTATCGGTCCGACCGAGACTGGAAGGGGATGTCGCACAGGTCGAGGTCTCCGACACGGGCAGGGGTCTCACTACCGAGCAGGCGGCCATGGTCTTCGAGCGGTTCTACAGGGTCGACCGCTCGATCGGCACCGGGACCGGTATCGGGTTGACCATCGCTCGGAGTCTCGCCCGTCTCCAAGGTGGCGATGTCACGGTGTCCTCATCCGGCCCTGACCTGGGATCCACATTCGTCCTTGGCCTCCCCACACGGCCTCCGGCACCGGGGCGGAACGGGTTCACCTGAGCCGAAGCCCGTCCCGGCTTCTTACATATCGGCTCACCCTTGTTCGGGATGGCCGTAAAGGTGGGGGTCGGCCAGGAACGCCTGGTGGCAGTGCTCACTACAGAAGTTGAAGACCTGCCCGTCGTGCTCCTCGCGTGCAGCTGCCTGATCTGGATTGATTTCCATCCCGCAGACCGGGTCTTTGACGGTATCAGTCATTGCTGGCGCCTCCTTGATCGTTACTTGTTGTCGCTCGTTCCTTCTGCGCACTCATGTGCTGGTCTCCGTGGGTGCACCAGACACAGTCGCAGGTCGGGCTGTGACAGGCCCGGTCCCGATGGGTGAGTCTGGTGTGGGCGAATCGGCGCCATGTGAGTCTGGCGGTAGTCGACTTGAACCCGGTGGGTTTCCAATGCCGGCCGAGTCGACGACGCATATCCCGAGTGGCGGCCGCACGGCGAAACAGCCAGGGGATGGCGGCTCTGGGGAGACGCTCGTAGACAAACCTGTTGGTGAAGGCCGCGTCCCGGATTGGGTCGAACCGTCTGCGGGCCACATCGTCGTAGTAGAAACCTTCCAGGTGGGATCGGGCGGCCAGGGCACCGGACTCCATGGCATACCACATCCGGAAACCCCACTCCGGGTCCTGGAGGCCGGCAGCCTCCCCGATAAAGAGCCGGCCCGCCTCGTCGCTGTAGCGAGTGTCACCGAACACCGACCCATAGCCGGAGAATGTACGACCCGAGCCAGTGTCCAGACCGCCGACGATCTTCGTGAAGGCTTGGACGGTGAGCTCCCGGGAGCGACGCCACTCCTGTTGGCGGTCGAAGAGACAGGTGGCCAGGGTCGCCTTCCCGTCCCACACCAGCAGATAGGCGTAGCCGGCGGGTGCCAGCTCGTCCGAGATGATGCAGTGGGCCTGGTCCTCCAGATCGGTGGGGAACACATACCCGGTGGCGAGACCATCGGCATAGCGGGGTCCGATCGCCACGATGTCCCCCGACGCTGCATGGCCCGCTTCCCGGCCCAATTCGACTTCGGCGCCAGCGGTACGGGCCTGGTCCAACAGGGAGGCGTCCAGGGTGCCCTTCTCCGGCCCGCGTCTCACCAGATAGAACAGCGGCTCGGGAGCTGCGACCAGGGTGGGTCGGAGCAGGTGGTCGTAGAAGACCACCTGCCGCACCGGCTTGTGAGCGAAGTCGGCCCGGACCCCGAGCCGACCCAGCCGATCGATGGCATCCACCGACGTCGACCAGTTCTCCAAGCCCTGGAAGTCGCCGGCGCAACGGTGGCCGACGGTCCGGGACTTCTCGTATATCCGGACTAAGCGGCCCGCCCGGGCCAGGGTGGCGGCCGCCACCAGCCCGGCAGGGCCGGCGCCGATCACCGTCACATATGACCGAGTGGTCATGGGATTGTGGCCTGGATGGCCCCACCGGCTCTCATCCCGTCCACCACACGACGGATCGCCGTGGTCGAAGCCGTGCCCCGCCATTCGGCGGGCTCGGCGACTGCGAGGAGATCCCATGTCTGGTCGAGACGATCCAAGACCCTCTGTCGCTCCTCGGTCTCGGGCCAGGGGAGACGCTGATGGTTCTGCACCCACTCGAAGTAGGAGGAGATGACCCCGCCGGCATTAGCTACCAGATCGGGAACCACGGCGATCCCCCGCCCGTGGAGGGTGGTCTCGGCCTCAGGGGTGGTCGGCCCGTTGGGCGCCTTCCGCCACGAGACGTGCGCTGACCCGGGCGGCGGTCCCGTCGTCGAGAGTTCCCTCCATCGCGGCGGGGATGATGATGTCACAGTCTGCTTCGAGAACACTCCTGTCGACCCGGTCGGAGTTCGGGTAGTCGACCAGGGCCCCTCCGGCGGATGTCCACCCGGCCAGCGCAGTGACGTCGAGACCGCCGGGAGCGTAGATGCCTCCACTGATGTCGGCGACGGCAACGATGCTGGCTCCTCGTTCCGCCAACTCGAAGGCTGCCCAGCGGCCCACCGACCCGAACCCTTCGGCGGCCACCCGCGCCAGGTCGATACGGCCACCGAGATGCCGGTAGGCGAGGTCGGCGACGTGGGCGACGCCGACACCGGTCGCCTTAGGGCGGAACCTGGTGCCACCGCGCACCTCCGGTTTCCCGGTGACCAGCCTCGGGTCGCCCCGGCCCACCTGTTCGGCGGCGGCCAAGATCCAACCCATCACCTCGGCATTGGTGCCCAGATCCGGGGCGAGCACATCAGTGTCGGGCCCGATGACCGGCAGGATCCCCACCGTGTACAGATGGGTGAGACGACGCAGCTCTCGAGAGGAGAATCGGGCGGGATCACAGGGAATGCCACCCTTGCCACCCCCAAAGGGCAGCCCGGCCAGCGCCGTCTTCCAGGTCATGAGCCGGGCCAGGGCGGTCACCTCACCGACACCCACCGAAGGGTGGTAGCGGACCCCACCCTTGGCCGGGCCGAGGGCATGGGAGTGTTGCACCCGGTAGCCGGTGTACACCTCGAGGGTTCCGTCGTCTCGCTCCAGCGGAAGCTCCACCTCCACCGACCGGACCGCGCAATGCAGGGCACAGGTCAAACCCGGACCCAGACCCAGTTGATCCGCCGCCTGCTGGAATCGCTCCGCCTCCCAGTCCAGGAGGCCACGTCCCCTGGCGGAGCTCGGCAGACCGTGGGCGTGCAGCGAGTTGCGGCAGCGCTCCCCGGCAGCCTCGGCTCCCCCGGGTGCCATATCGATGCCGGTGGATCGAATGTCGGTCACGCCGGTCAGCCCAGGTGGCCGGCGGGTCCGGAGAATGCGACCATGAGGGACCTGATGGCTCCCGAACCGGCCCCCATCTGGGACGTCATATCGCGGCGATCGATGCTCACGGTGGGCCCGGTCGCCTTCCCAGCATCCGATCGAGTTGCGCCTGATACTCCTCCTGGACGCGGATCATGTCCGGATCGGTCCACATCCGATCATCCTGGACCATGGTCATCATCACTGGTGAGGTGGAAGCCCGCATCTGCTCCAACATCGCCATGTCGGATTCCAGCATGTCCGGCTGCTGGACCCCCCTTTCATAAGAAGGGCGGTCAACATCGCCCTGGATAATGGATAGCCCGGCGACGGTGATCCCGAGGAGGAGGACGGCCAGCAGCCCGACGATTGCGGTCAAGCCTTTCATCGCTCACCTCCTTGCCGTTGAATCAGATCACACCCTCGAAGCTACACCTTCCCCTCGACTGGAATGTCAAGACCCTGTTTCTCGGTCGGGTAGACCCTGTCGAAAACGCCCAGAGGGGTAGTACCACCCAGCGAGGCATGTCGCACACTGCCGGTCCGAAACCCCGGCTGGGCGATCCGTCGGGCCGCATTGGAAAGGGCTTTCGGCCCTACCTACCCCTCCCGGGGTGGGGTTATCTGGCCGGTGAGGTGAATGACATGTGGTATTGGCATGGAATGGGCCTGTGGGGGTGGCTGATGATGGTCGCCTTCTGGGCTGTGGTCATCTTCGGGATCGTCTGGGCGGTTCGTACTACAACAGCGCCCCGGCAGCGGGACGAGGACAGCGCGCTGCGCATACTCGCCGAACGGTTGGCTCGTGGTGAGATCGACCGAGAAGATTACGAGGAGCGGCGCCGAGTCCTGGAGAGCAATCGATGAGGGCCGATTCGAGCCCGGTGGGGTCAGGCTCCGTTCGGCCCGCGGTCATCTCGATGGGGTGATCCGCATGGTGGAGGAGGATCGTTACTGCATCGATGTGCTCCATCAGATCTCGGCGGTGCAGGGTGCTTTGGATCGGGTCCGTCGGGACATCCTCGAGGCACACCTGCGTGGATGTGTTCCTGAGGCTGTGGCCGAGGGCCGCGTCGATGATGTTGTGGACGAGTTGTTGGCTGCGACATTCGGGGCCGCACCCGGTTCGCGGCTCGAACATCATTGTCAGCATGACCAAGTGACCCCTTCGGTTGCGGCGGCGGGTTCCTGAGATGCACGAAGCCATCGATGTGGTGCTTGTCACCAGCCCGGGGTGTCACTTCTGCGACGAGGCCCTCCACGTCATCGAAGGGTTGGCCGAGAGATATCCGTTGCGGATAGCGACGATTCCTCTGCTCTCTGAACAAGGCCGATCCCTAGTGGTGCGTCACCGGGTTCCCTTTCCTCCGATCCTGATGATCGACGATGAGTTCTTCAGCTATGGCCGGATCTCCCGTCGGAAACTAGAAGCACACCTGATGAGCCTGGTTGCCGGCGAGCGGACCGGCTGAGATGGAGGGACTATTCGTCGGCGGGTCGCTGCTGGCAGCATTCGTGGCCGGTTCTGTTGCCATGTTTGCCCCGTGCTGCATCGTGGTCATGTTCCCCTCTTTCCTGGCGGCGTCGGTACGTAACCATCGGTGGCGACTGGTCCCCCTGGCGTTCGTGTTCGCCATCGGCGTGGCGACGGTCATGCTTCCGGTGACCCTGGGGCTGAGCTTGCTCACCGAGAGCCTCCTCCGCTTCCACACCGTGGTCTATGGCGTCGGGGCACTCCTCCTCTTCGGTCTCGCCGTGATCTCTCTGGGCGGTGGAACGTGGTCGCTGCCCTTCATGCGCAGCTCGCCTGACATCTCTCGTACCGACTCCGCCGGGGTTTACGCGCTGGGGGTGTTTTCGGGCGCGGCCAGCGCCTGTTGTGCCCCGGTTCTTGCCGGCGTGCTGACCCTCTCGGCGGTGTCTCCCGGACTGGCGGCTGGTGTCGGCATCGGCCTGGCTTACGTGTTCGGCATGGTCTTCCCCCTGGTGATCATGACGGTGCTTTGGGATCGGCTGCGCCCTGAGCAGACCACCTTCGGGAGCAGACAGGTCTCGTTCCGAGTCGGCCCATTCAGGGTGTCGACTACTACTGCAGGATTGGCGGCATCGGTCATGTTCCTCGTCATGGGAGTGGTACTCGCTGTGGTCGCGGTCAGCGGGTCCTCGCTTACACCGGCGTTCACCGCCTCTCTGGGAACCCGGATCGAAGGTCTCCTGACGCCGATCCTCAACGGGTTGTCATGGATTCCCGACCCGGTCATCGGCCTGCTGCTCATCCTCGTCGCCGCCGGCGCCATATGGATGTCCGCCGGACCGCGCAATCGAGATCAGGAAGTGCATGAACATCAAGAAGGGAGTTGCCATGAGTACCACCAAGACACGACCGCGACCCACTAGACGCCGTCCGTCGCCGAAGACCTCGTTATGGCGTTGGATCGGGTTCATCGCCATCCCCTTGGCCCTGGCCATCCTGGTGGCGGTTTCCACCGTCTCCGAGACGGGTGACACTGGCCCGGAGGAGGCAATCCAGTTCGAGCTTCCCACCACAGCGGGGGAGACCGTGACGCTGGACGAGACCCTCGCCGAAGGGGACACCCTCCTCTACTTCTCGATGGGTGTGGGCTGCGACGGATGTTTCGCCCAGATCCCCGAGATCGAAACCGCCCTCGCCGAACGCGGGCTGAGCCTGCTGTCCATCATGGTCGATCCCGCCCCGATGGTCGCTGCCGAGGCGGCCCGTTTCGGCATCGAGACTCCGATCCTCATCGACGACGGCGCCCAAGTGTCCCGTGACTACGGAATGGTCGGGGTCTACGGCCACGCCGACCGGCCCAGCCACAGCTTCGCCCTGGTCCGCCAAGACGGCAGCATCGGATGGGTGCGCCACTACGCCGAGATGTTCGTCCCGGCAGATGCCTTGCTCGCGGAGCTCGACGCCGAGCTCGAGTCGTGACCTCCACCGTTGCTCCGGGCAGCCTCCCACCGATCAATGTGCTTCATCATGGTGTTTCCGTGGCATGGGGTGCGGTGACCGGTGTGGCTCCCCACGTGCTCCATCACGTCGGCCCCCTGGCCGGCGCTGCGCTTCTCGCCGGAGCCGCCGGTCGGATCCTCTTCTTCCTTCTCGGGCTACTGGCAGCGACCCCGATGCTGGTCCGCCTCTACCGGCGATTCCGATCGTGGGCGGCTCCCGTCATCGCCATCTCCCTCTTCGCCCTCACCTACACCGTGTCCTCGCTGTACATCGGCCCCCTCTTCACCGAGTCAGAGTCGACACCTGGTCCGCCTGCGCCGTCGGTCACCACGACAACCCACCCCCATGACCACTGAACACAGGAACGGCCAATGCTCCGCGGGTACCAAGCAAGGCAACTGACCGCCGCATCTTCTGTGGTTGCGGTAGACGTCGTGAGTCAGAACCGTGCCTCAATGGCGGTGACCGGCGGGCGCCTCGTGGAGATGACGGCCCGGCTTGGTGGTCCCATCATCGGAACCTGGAGCGTGGCTGATCGTCTGGCAGCGGTTGGGGTCGACGCAGGCAGCTGGGTCGAGGCTTCGGGCATGTGCGGTGAGCGAGGCCAGCTTCTTCCGAGTTGCGCGGAGTGACTTGATGTGGCGGTCGAGGGCCGTCATGTGCCGTTCCAGCAGGTCGATGACGTGATGGCAGGTGGACTCCCCATGGCTGCGCAGGTCGAGGATGGAGGCGATCTCGGTGAGGGTCAGCCCGGTGGCCTGGGCGTCTCGGATGAACTCGAGCCGGTCGACGGCCTCGTCCGAGTAGTCGCGGTAGTCGTTGTGATCCCGGACGGGTTCGGGGAGGAGTCCGATGTCCTCGTAGTAGCGGATCGTCTTGGTGGTGGTCCCGGTTTGATGGGCTAGTTCTCCGATTCTCATGGCTTCAGTATACCTACTTGACATTCCAGTCGACTGGAAGGTGTACGTTTGGTATCAGGAGGACGAGAAACAGGAGTCGTGACGCGAAAGGAAACGTCATGAAGACAGCATACGGACTGAAGACCCGAACACGACTTGGCATGGCCGAGGCCGAAGCCGAGGTGCGTGAGCTCTTGGCCGGCGAAGGATTCGGGATACTCACCGAGATCGATGTTGCCGCCACACTCCACGAGAAGCTGGGGATAACACGAAGTCCTTATCGCATCCTGGGGGCGTGTAACCCGCAACTGGCCGCAGAGGCCCTGGATGAAGAGGCCGACGTCGGTCTGTTGTTGCCCTGCAACGTGATCGTCTACCAGGACGGGGAGGAGACAGTGGTGGCGGCATTGGATCCGGCCACGATGGTCGACCTCACCGACAACCCGGCCATGGCGGACGTCGCCGGAGAGGCCCGCAGCCGCCTCGAAAGGGTGATCGATGCGATGCCCAAGGGGGATGCCAATGCTTGATCCAGTGTGTGGAATGACGGTGGGACCGGATGCGGCCACCCTCGAGGGCTATCCCGAGTTCGGCTTCTGCTCGGACCACTGCCGTCGGGAGTTCATCGCCAATCCCGAGCGCTATGTGGGGGTGGTTAGCGACGACCATCATGCGGTAACCGAGATGGTGGCCGTGTCGAACCACCCAACGATGGCGACCGCTGCTGTCGATTCGATTCACCTCTCGGTGCAGGGGATGACCTGCGCCTCCTGTGTGCGGACGGTCGAGTCGGCTCTTGGCGGGGTGCCGGGAGTGGTGGACGCCCGGGTCAATCTCGCCGCCGAGGAAGCCACCGTTGACCTGGACCGGGCAGTGGCCACCGATGACCTGGTAGCGGCAGTGTCCTCAGCCGGCTACTCGGCTCGCCCCGTTGTGGACGACTCCGAGGGTGATGCCGAGCAAGAGGGCCGGCAGCGGTTGTACCGGAGTCTGCTCCGCAAGTTCTGGTTCGCCGCGGTGGTCTCGCTGCCGGTGATCTTTTTCTCCTACCCGGAGATCTTCCCTGGGGTGCCGGAGAAAGGGTCGATGGCGCTAAATCTGATCTGGGGTGGCATGGCGCTGGTCACCCTGGCGGTGATGGTCTACTCGGGTTCGCAGTTCTTTACCGGGGCCTGGGCGGCGTTCAAGCACCGTTCGGCCAACATGTACACACTGATCGCCCTCGGGATCTCTGCTGCCTGGCTGTATTCGACGGTGGCGTTGCTGTTCCCTAGTTTCTTTCCCGAGGAACGTCTGCGTGACGTGTTCTTCGATGTAGCCGCGGTGGTGACGGCTCTGGTGGTGTTGGGATCTGCATTGGAGATTCGGGCTCGGGCCCGCACCTCGGAGGCGTTGAAGGAGCTGATCGGTCTCCAGGCGAAGACCGCCCGGGTGATCCGGGACGGCTCGGAGGTGGAGATACCGGTCGAGCTGGTAGCCGTCGACGATATCGTCGTGGTTCGGCCCGGGGAGAAGATCCCCGTCGACGGGATGGTCGTCTCGGGTGGGTCGGCGGTGGACGAGTCGATGGTCACCGGCGAGCCGATCCCTTCGGAGAAGACAGAGGGCGATACGGTGATCGGGGCCACCATCAACAAGACCGGCTCGTTCCGGTTCCGGGCCACCCGGGTGGGTCGGGACACCATGCTGGCCCAGATCATTCAGATGGTCCGCGACGCCCAAGGATCGAAGGCGCCGATTCAGCGGACGGTGGACAAGGTGGCCGGGTATTTCGTACCCGCGGTGATGATCGTGGGGATCCTGACCTTCATGGCCTGGTTCACCTTCGGTCCTGCTCCCGCTCTGGTCTATGCGGTGATAACCGCGGTGACCGTGCTGGTGATCGCCTGCCCCTGCGCCCTGGGCCTCGCCACACCCACCTCGCTGATGGTGGGGATCGGGAAGGGCGCCGAGAATGGCATCCTGATCAAGTCGGGCGACGCCCTGGAGACCGCCCATCGGGTCGACACCGTGGTGTTGGACAAGACCGGCACCATCACCAAGGGGGAGCCGGCTCTAACCGACGTGGTTGTGTTCAACGCCTTCGACGAGAACCGGGTTCTGGCTTTCGCCGCCTCGGCCGAATCCGGTTCGGAGCACCCCTTGGGTGAGGCGATCGTCGCCGGGGCTCGGGCTCGGAACGTCGAGCTGGTCGAGGCCGCCGATTTCGATGCGGTTCCCGGTCATGGCATCGAAGCCAAGATTGATGATCAGCATGTGGTGTTGGGCAACCTCAAGTTCATGGCCGACCGCGGCGTCGCGGCAGGGGCCGCCGAGGAGACCCTGGAGCGTCTCGCCGACGAGGGCAAGACCGCAATGGTGGTCGGTGTCGACGGGGTGTTGGCCGGGGTGATCGCGGTGGCCGACACGGTCAAAGAAGACTCCGTAGCGGCGATCCGCCGGCTCCACGACCTTGGTCTCGAGGTGGTGATGATCACTGGTGACAACCAGCGCACCGCCGAGGCCATCGCCCGTCAGGTTGGTGTCGACCGGGTCCTGGCCGAGGTGCTACCCGAGGACAAGGCCACACAGGTCAAGCTGCTACAGGCCGAGGGCAAGACAGTGGCCATGGTGGGCGACGGGATCAACGACGCTCCCGCCCTGGCTCAGGCGGATGTGGGAATGGCCATGGGCACCGGCACCGACGTGGCCATGGAGTCCGGGGACGTCACCCTGGTCAAGGGAAGCCTGACCGGGATCGCCACCGCCATCGAACTTTCCAAGGCCACGATCAGAAACGTGCATCAGAACCTGGTCGGCGCCTTCGCCTACAACACGCTGGGCATCCCCATCGCAGCCGGTGTCCTCTACCCGTTCTTCGGGATCCTGTTGAGCCCGTTGCTCGCTGGCGCGGCGATGGCGTTCTCATCGGTGACCGTGGTCTCCAACGCCAACCGGCTCCGCCGTTGGCGTCCCTCGATGCAGCAAGGAGCAAACACGTGAGCGTCGTAGTCGCCAACCTGGTCGGACTCGCCTTGATCGGCCTCATCGTCTGGTACTTCTGGCTATCCAAACCCCAAGGATCGCTGGCTGCCGTCGGCGCCGGAGGCACCCAGGAGGCGTTCATCGTGGTCAAGGGCGGATACAGTCCCGACACCATCAGGGTCGAAGCCGGAAAGCCGGTCAAGCTCGTGTTCAACCGTCAGGAGGCCGACCCCTGCTCGGAGAAGGTGGTCTTCGACGCATTCGGCGTCTCCGCCGACCTCCCCGAAGGCGAGAACGTCCCCATCGAGTTCACACCATCCGAGCCCGGCGAATACGAGTTCGCCTGCCAGATGGGCATGCTCCGGGGCAAGGTCGTGGTGTCATGACGACTGACTCGCATCACCCACGGTTGGGCCCGGTGATGTGTGGGGAGCCATCGGGGTCAACTTCATGATCCTGGTCGTCGTAGCGGTCAATGGCCTCGACCCCCAGATCGCCGGCTATGCCGTGGGCGCGCTAGTTCTGATTTGTCTCGCCGTCTGCGAGGGGCCCGACCAGAAGATAAGGCGAGCCGATCAAACCAGGAGAAAGAGATGACCCAGAAGGTAGAGACGATGGTGATCGGGGCGGGGATGGCTGGCCTCCCCATGGCGCTGCGTGCCGCGCGCCATGGCGACACGGTGCTGGTCGAACCGGGCAAGCTGGGCGGCACCTGCCTCAACCGGGGGTGTATCCCCACCAAGACCATGATCTACTCGGCCAAGGTGGCCCACCTCGCCCGGAGGGCCGCCGACTTCGGTGTCGAAACCGGGCCCGTCCGCGTCGACCTGGCCTCGGTGGTCGCCCGGAAGGACCGGGTGGTGTCGTCGATCCGAAGTGGATCGGAGCGGGCGGTCGACCGGGCCGAGGCCCTCCAACTGGTCCCGGCTCATGCCCGGTTCCTCGACGCCCACACCGTTGAAGCCGACGGTACCCGTATCCAAGCCCACCGGATCGTCATCAACACCGGAGCCCGCCCCCACGTCCCTTCAATCCCCGGTCTCGACCAGGTGTCCTGGCTCGACTCCACCTCCGCCCTCGACCTCACCGACCTCCCCGGCCACCTGGTGGTCGTCGGCGGGGGGTACGTCGGCTGCGAGTTGGCCCAGATGTACGGACGGTTTGGCTCGAAGGTGACCATCCTGCAAAGGGGCGACCGGCTCCTCCCCGGCGAAGACCCCGACGTCTCCCAGGTCGTCGAAGAGGCCTTCACCGCCGAGGGGATCGATGTCCGCACCGCCACCACCCCTGACTCCGTCGCCCCCCACTCCGACGGCGGCATCACCGTCACCGTCGGTGACGACCAACTCCACGCGTCTCACCTGCTCATCGCCACCGGCCGCACCCCCAACACCGACCGACTCGACCTCGACGGCACCGGTATCGCCACCGACCCTCAGGGATTCATCACGGTCGACGCCGCCTACGCCACCAGCACCGAAGACGTGTACGCCATCGGCGACGTGGTCGGACCGCCCATGTTCACCCACACCGCCCGCGAAGACGCCGCCCTCCTCTACCGCCACCTCTACAAGCAAGAAGACATCACCATTCAAAGCCGGCTCGTCCCCCACGCCGTGTTCACCGACCCCGAAGTCGCCAGCTTCGGACTCACCGAAACCCACGCCCGCCGGACCCACGGCGACCAGATCGGGATCGGCATCGAACACTTCCGGGGAGTGGCCAAGGCACGGGCCATGGACGAGACCGCCGGGTTCGTAAAGATCATCACCGGGCCGGACCGACGGATCCTCGGCGCCACCATCGTCGGACCCGAAGCCGGCAACCTCATCCACGAGCTGGTCGTCGCTGCCACCGCCGGCCTCACCATCGACCAGGTCAGCCAGGCCATCCACATCCACCCCACCCTGGCCGAAGGGGTCAACGCCGCCGCCGGCGGCGTCCACCGGCCCACCAGCGACGACGACTAAACGGTCCGAAAGCGTCCTGAGTGGATATCCCTCCGGTCCGTTCTAGGTGGCTGTCCCCTCGACCCAAAACAGCGTCAATTACATGGTCGGTGATGCGACCTTTTCCGCTTCTCTCCTCTTGACCTTCAAGCTACTTGAGGGTGTATGGCGGCTGACAGGGGCAGCCCGCTGCCCGATTCGAGCAACCAGGAATTGATGATGATCGAAGATGGGCTGATGCGGATCGGCGAGCTTGGCCGGCAGGTGGGGGTGGATCCGCCGACCATACGCTTCTACGAGTCGGTGGGGGTGCTTCCCCAGGCGGAGCGCACCCCTGCCGGATACCGAACCTATGGCTCGGCCGATGCTGATCGGCTCCGCTTCGTCGCCCTGGCCCGGTCGCTCGGCTTGGCACTGGATGACATCCGGGAGATCTTGGGGTTGCGGGATCGGGGTGAGGCTCCCTGTGCATACGTCCGGGACTTGCTCGACCGTCAAGCGGAGAGCGTCGAGCAGCGGATGGGGGAGCTGGAGCGGCTGGCCGACGAGTTGCGGCGTCTGCAGCGGGTGGCCCGCACTATCCCCGACATGGCACCCGGCGACCGCTGCGTGTGCCACATCCTGGAACATCCCGAACAGAAGAAGCCTATAGCAGTCCACCGACCAACAGGACGAAAAGGAGAGTGACGAAATGGCAACTACAACGACCAGGCAGTATCAGATCCGGGGGTTTCACTGCTCGGGTTGTGCGGACAATCTGGGCAGGTCGCTGGCCAGACTGGAAGGAGTGGTCAAAGCCGACGCCGACTACGACCAGGCCATGGTCGAGGTGCGGTTCGACCCGGAGCGGGTCGGCGACGAGGACGTCCATGCCCAGATCCGCGCTAACGGTTTCGAACCGGTCGGACCCGATGTTCAGAGTTAGGGCATCCGGGGTGCGGCGTGCCTGAGCAGAATCCGTCACCACAGGCTGAGCAGCCGGGTACGGGGCCGACGGGTCAGGCGTCCTTCCGGATGAGTATCGGCGGAATGTCATGCTCGTTCTGCGCGTCGACGATCAACAAGGCCTACACCCGGATCGACGGCGTGTACGAGGTGGGAGTGTCGTTGGCCCATGAGGAAGGACTGGTCCGCTACGACCCGGAGAAGGTGACACCCGAGCGGTTGCGCCGCACCCTGGAGCAGATCGGTTACACCTACCGCGACCCCGAGAAGGTACGCAGCTTCGAAGATGACGCCCAAGAGCTGCGCCGGGAGCGGGGCCGGCTCATCGTCGCCGGAAGCTTCACGGTGACCAGCCTGGCGGTGATGGCGGTCGGGCAGTGGCTGAATCTGGTCCGGATCCCGTTGATGCCGTGGATCCTGTTGGCGTTGGCGCTGGACACGATGTTCGTCACCGGCTGGTTCATCAAAAAGATGGCGTGGGCGTCGCTGCGCCGGGGGATCTTCAACCAGCACGTGCTGTTGGAGTTCGCCGCCTTCGCCGGGATCGCCGGGGGCCTGTTGGGAATCTTCGTCCTCGACGACTTCCCGACCGGCGACTTCTTCGCCGCCGCCACCCTGGTCACCACCTACCACATCCTCTCCCACTACGCCTCGCTCGCGGTGCGCACCCGCGCATCACAGGCGGTGCGCCGCCTGATGTCGCTCCAATCCGACACCGCCCGGGTGATCCGCAACGGCCAAGAGGTCGAAATCCCCATCGAAGACGTGGTACTGGGCGACCGGGTGCGGGTCCGTCCCGGGGAGTCGATCCCGGTGGACGGCACCGTCACCGACGGGATGTCGGCGGTCAACGGGGCCTTGGTCACCGGGGAGCCGATCCCGTCCGAGAAGGTGGCAGGTGACGAGGTGATCGGCGGGTCGATCAACCAGACCGGCACCCTGGTAGTCGAGGTGACCCGGGTGGGAGACGAGTCGTTCCTCTCCCAGGTGGCCCGCTCCATCAACGAGGCCCGCAGTCTCCGCCCCGGAGTCCTCCAACTCGTCGACGTCGTGCTCCGCTACTTCGTGACGGGGGTGCTGGTGTTCGCCGCCGCCGGGTTCCTCGCCTGGACCGTCATCCCGGGCGTCCTCGGGGACGGACCGGACTGGAACCGGGCCCTCCTCGCCGGCCTCGCCGCCCTGGTGATGGGCTACCCGTGTGCCCTCGGCATGGCCACCCCCCTCGCCACGATACGCGGCGGTGGAGAGGCGGCCGAGCGGGGGATCCTGATGCGCTCGGGCGAAGCCTTCCAACTGATGGGGGAGATCAAGACCATCGTGTTGGACAAGACCGGCACCATCACCCGGGGCGAACCCGCCGTCCACTCCATCGTCCCCACCGAGGGATCGAGTGAGGGCGAGGTGTTGGCTTGGGCGGCCGCCGCCGAGGCCAACAGTGAACATCCCCTGGCCCGTGCCGTCGAAGACGCCGCCCACCACCGGAGGGTCGATATCCGCTCCACCGACGAGTTCGCCTCCCACACCGGGAAAGGGGTGAATGCCACCGCCGGGGACAGCCGGATCCTGGTCGGCAAACCCGGGTGGCTCCGCGACCAGGGCATCCACCTCGAAGCCCTGGCGTTGGATCGCGAGCGGCTCGAGGAGAAAGGCGAGACGGTCATCGCCGTCGCCCGCGACGGCCGGGCTCTGGGGTTGATCGGGATTGCCGACACCGTCAAAGACGACGCTGCCGAGGCCATCCGGCGGATGAAACAGGCGGGGATCCACCCGGTCATGATCACCGGGGACAACCGTCGCACCGCCCAGGTGGTCGCCGATCAGGTCGGGATCGACGAAGTCATCGCCGAGGTGTTGCCCGAAGACAAGGCCGCCAGGATTCGTGAGCTGCAGCAGGAAGGGCAGCGGGTGATGATGGTGGGCGACGGCATCAACGACGCCCCCGCC
>CAZRID010000013.1:0-19428 GCA_964600055.1 uncultured Acidimicrobiaceae bacterium | reverse complement strand
GGCGACCGCGGTGGGGACGTCGCCGACCGCCGGATAGTTGACGGTGTTGTTGACCACGACCGACCCGGGCCCTCCATGCCCGACCTGACCGGGCCCGGCGAACCCCCCACCCCTTGGCGGTTCCCCTGCCTCGAAGGCGAACTGCCCACTGGTGATGGTGAACTTCATTGCAGAGAGCAGACGTTGCAGTTGGGCTTCCAACGCCGCTACGCCTTCCTCGGCGACCAGCGTGTTCCCGAACCCTCGCAAGAACTTGTCGAGAGCTTCCGCCCCGGTTTGGTCCAGGTCCGATTCTTCGATCGAGGTTCGTACCCGTTCGGTGAAGATCCCGGTGATGTCCTCGGCGTTGCCGGTAATGATCTCTTCGGCCCGTTCGGCGGAGGTGGCGTCGTCGAGGAACTGGCGGACCAGTTCACGGGCAGCCGGGCCTTCCTGTTGGAGGCGGATGGCTAGTTCCGGGGCGATCTCGAACAGCTCCACCAGCCCGGCCTGGAATTCGGCCTCCTCGGCCGCGCTTACGGTCAGGTTGGCGAGAAACTGTTTCTTGGTGATGTCGAGCTTTTCGGGCAGCTTCCCGAACTCGTCGATGGCGTTCGAGATCCGAGTGTTGGTAGTCTCGAAGGTCGCCGCGAATGTGTTCAGGTTGTCCTGCGCGGTGGCCAGTCCGAGGGTGGCCGGTTCCAAACTGCCGATCAGGCCGGCCAGTTCAGGGAATTGCGCCGCCCCACCCGCAATCAACTCTGCCAGGGAGATCCCGAGGAGGTCCGCTTCGGTCCGGAGGAGGAACAGCGTGGTCGCCTGCGATTGCAGGGCGACGGTTCCCGGTTCGACCAACCCTCTAATAGCGGCGATCGAAGCTAAATAGTCGGCGTTGGCTCGTCCCCCGGTGTCTAGTTGCTCGTCGAGGCTCGCCAAGGCCCGCTCCAAGACCGCGACCTCGGTAGCGGTCAACCTGTAGGTGTCGCGGTTGCTGAGAAGGTCACGGATCGCCTTAGCTTGTTCCGCGGTCGATGCCCGGGTGGCGGATATCAGGTCGGCAAGCCGGACCTTGGTCACCTCTGCTCGGACCCCGATCGTCGCCAACGCATCGGCGAATACCTCGGCCGGCTCTGACCCTTTGGCAAGCTCGGCGGTCACCGTTTCCATGATCCCCGACACCGAGAACACGTCACCCACTCCGACCGGGGTCTGATCGAACATCGAGGAGACCACGTCGGCCACCGTCTTGACCACGTTGGTTCCTAGCTTGAGGACCTCGGCTTGGGCGTCGATCAGGAACCCGACCACGGGGACACCAATCTGGGAGATCTCGGTCAGGACCCCTACCAGCTCGACCAGGGGAGGGATCAAACCTTCAAGGTTCCCGATCAGAGCCGGGCCCTGGGCGATGACCGCCTGATACAACGGAATCAAGGCTTCGCCGATGTCAGCCTGAAACTCTTGGAATGCGGCGGTGACCGAACGTTGCGAGTTAGCGACCCCTTCGGCGGTACGGGCAAAGTCGCCCTGGGCGGTGACGGTCTGCGCGAGGATGATGGCGTAGCGGGCTTGGACCTTCTCCGCCTCTGACAGTTTCCCGGTCGACCCGCCCAACCCCAGTTCCAAGCCTTTGGCCGCCACTGCCGCCTCTGACAGCAGCACTCCGACCGTTCGCAACGGTTCGGCCTGGCCGACCAGCCCCGAACGGAGCTTCTCGAGCGACTCGTCGACCGTGATGTTGTTGAACGACGCCAGATCGGTACCCAATTGGACCAGGGTGGTCGACATGTCGGCGGCGGCATCCTTGCCCAACCCGACCGACAGGAACAGGTTGCCGAACGAAGCGGCCATTTCGATGGCGGCAGCCCGGGTCGATCCGAGCTGGGTAGGAGCGTTGGCGGTGAAGTCGAAGACGGTGTCGACGAAGTCTCCGAACACGACGTTGGCTTTGCTGGTCGACTCCTCCAAGTCGCTGGCCAACTTGATCGACTCGGACGCGAAGCGGGCAATCTCCCTAATTCCGATAGTGGCGGCCGCGCCGACCGCCAGACCCTTCAACCCGGCACCCAGGGCCGCGACACCCCCACTCGCCCGGGTGGTGGCGGCGGCGACTTCACGCGTCTCCCCGGCTGCCCTTCCCATCGCAGTCGCGAAGCGGCGAGCCTCCCCTTCCGACAGGTCAAGCTGGCGGGCGACATCGGCAGCAGCATCAGCTACTCGCATAGCCGAAGCCCGCGACTCCAGAATCGAACGTGCCAGGTCCCGGGCCTGCGACTCCGAGATCCCCAACTCAGAAGCCATACGCGAGAAATCCACCACCGACCGACCCGCGGCAGACGACACGTCGCCCAGCTCGCGGCCAACCCCTCGAGCCGACTCCTCGACATCACGCAGCTGGCGGTCCATCAGCCCAACATCACGAGAAGCGTTCCCCAGGTCGATCGGTACAACTACCGGCTTGCGGAGATTGTCGATCGACGACTCCAGGTTGGAGATTTGGCGGAGGGCCTGGTCAAGGCTCAGGTCGAGGGTTTCACGAACAGCCATCGAAACCCCCCTTGCCTAAGTGTCGACTCGTTGGCCTCTTCGGCGGGCAACCCGCGTTGCCAGAGTGTGCGACTCACGGCGGCGCCGCTCATCCAGATCGGAAGGTGAAGGCCCCAGGTCGTCTTCGCTTTCCTCATCAACCCGCAGCAGTGCGGCGATCTGCCACAGTTCGCAGTCGTCTACCTGGGATGGGGACATGACCGGAAGCAACGCCCGGTACAGGCTGGCGTAAGGACGAAACTGGTCGAACTCGTCGTCCTCGTCCGCCGGTTCCGGATCCTCGTCGGTTACAGGTTCTTCTTGGTCGGTCGGCTGCCGCCAGGGACTAAAGGGGCGCTGGCCCAATGGGCCAGGAACAAGGAGGGCGTCGAGAGGTCGGCGATCAGCCACGACGGCCACTCCTCCAGATCGTCAGACATCTGCCGGTCGGCTAGGTCACGGAAGGCGGTCTGCATCCACGGTCCGGTGATCTCAGAAATGGCGGTTTCGATCAGGTCCCATTGTTCGTCGACGTTCTCCTCGTTCTGCTCGCGGGCGGCTAGGGAGATCGCTTCCAGGTTGAGCTGTCGGACCTTCTCCTGGGCGGCGATCAACTCGCCGCGGAGGTGGCGGTACTCGCGCAGTTTGGGGCGGCGCAGCTGGTGGGGTTTGCCTTCCACGTTGACGACGATCAGCCCGTCGCTTCGATAGTCGATTCCTTCTGCCATCAATCCTCCTCCTGTAGAGCACATTGGCCGTTGATTGAGACTTCTCCGCCGGCTGAGACGATCCCGCCGGAGGGGGTGGCTACCTGAGTGGTGCCAGACACGAGCAGGTTGCAGTCGACCGATATGGCGGCCACCGCACACCAGATCTGCCAGTAGAGATCGACGAAGCACCCGGCGGTGCTCTGATGCTGGCTGTCTGTGAGGTCGTTGGTCTCGGTCGAATAGCACCAGTCGACCCGCCACTTCACAGTCACCAACGGGTTCTGTTCGCAGGGGTCGTAGGCGGCGTCCCGTTCGATCCGGTCGACCCAGATCCACACCGCCGAGCATTGCCCGGCCGGGGCGGGAGGCTCCGCGAAGGTGTAGGTGACCCGATCAGGGGTGCAGTCAGCGCGGACCGCGCCCAGGGCTACCGCTTCTGCGACCAGGGCTGCGATCTCGGCTGCGGTCACGACGCGAACCGCTGCAGGTAGATCCCCCAACGGCGGGTGATCTCGCTGAAGTACTTGTTGGCTTTGATGCCGGGATGGTCGACTTCGGTGCTGAACCGTCCCCCGAATACCAGGGCTTCGCCATCACGGGCCCTGATCTTGTGGGGGCGGGCTCCCTTGATCACCGCCGCCGCATAACGAGTGTCGACGATCGCGTCCGCGGTGATGTTCGGCGGCCGCCCGGTCAAGACCACGGTGGTCTTGGCGGCCATCTGTCCGGTCTTACGTGGTGCTTTGGCGCGGAGGTCGGCCTGCATAGCGGCGGCTCCTTGACGGACGATCTCCATGCCTCGTCGTTCGACCTGGCGGCGTACCGCGTCAAGGGTTGCCATGTTCCACCAGTACCTCGGGGGGCCAGTCCGGCGACCACACGTTGGCCGGGGTGTGGAGCCGGTGGGGGTTGGCGGCGGAGAGGAACAGGTCGGTGAAGTAGAGCCCGGTCTTGCCCTGTTGCAGGAGGATCTCGGCGTCGGCCATGGTGAAGCTGACCCCCTGGCGGACTACCGAAGTGACGTTGGCGGGGAGGCGGCATTCCTGGTTCGAGCAGGCTTTGAGCCATTCTCCGGTCAGTTCGATGGCGGCGTTCTTCCCCGATTGGGGCGGGTCGATCCCAAAGGTGTAGGTGACGGCGAAGACGCCGGGACTGCCGATGGCGGCGTTGAGGTCCTGGCAGCAGGGCCAATCGCCACCGTCGGTTCTGAGGAGCCACCCGTCCGAGGTTTGCCGGTAGGCCTCGGCGTCGAGGGTCTCTTCTCCGAGTTGGACTTCGGAGATAGCGATTACGTCTGAGCGGCCCAGGAACACTTCCCCGAGCGGCCGGCAACCACAGGAGTGCCATTGGCATCCGCATTGACGGCACGGGCGGACGGTCTGGCTGCAAGTCCCGGTGTATCGGCTCCCGGAGAGCCAGAAGAGGATTTCGGAGACGGCCAGGATCGACGATTCGACTTGGTCTGGTCCGTGGTCGGCCGGGCAATTGCATTTGACCAGGTCGTTCTCCGATATCCAGGGTTGGCAAATCATGAGACGAGGACTCCCATCACTGATGCGTCGGCGCAGACGGTGATATGGCCGATGACGACTTGGCCGTCGGGGCCGGTGCCGGTGAACTGGACCCGCCACACTCCGGCTTCGTCGAGAAGGACGGTGGCCTCGAAGACTCCCAGGGAGATGTGGTCAGGGACTACCGGGTTGACGTCGCCGCTGGGGGAGCGTGATTCGACGAGGACCGCGGTCGGGTCGTAGAGGGCTTGGTCGGCGTCTCGGAAGACGGCCTGGGAGACGAAGGTCGAGCCTACGGTCATGAGACCTCCACTGTTCGGCTGCGGTCGGTGACGGTGACGCCGGGTGATCGGTCGACGATCGAGACCGTGAAGGGGACGGGCCTGGTGACTGTCTGCACGGTGACTGCCCCGGCGGTCTCAGTCTCAGTTGCCACTCCGACTGCGACCAGGACGGCACCTGGTACCGCCAAGATTCCTTGAGCCGTCTCGGTTTCAGCCGCGGCGCCGACCGTGACCGTGATCGTTGTGGCGACGGTGACAGCTTGGGCCGTTTCGAGCTCGGTGGCGACGGCCACTGAGATTGACTGTGGTCCACCCTGAGAGACTGGCTGGACGACATTGGCGGTTTCGGTTTCGGTGGCGGTGCCGACGGTGACGGTGACTGCGCCGACGGTGACGGTGACTGCCTGAGCGGTTTCAGTTTCGGATGCTGCACCAACCGCGATGGTGACGGTGGTTTGCACCGTGACGGCTTGCGCGGTCTCAGTTTCGGTGGCGACGGCGACTGAGATTGTTTGGGGCGCTGCTCCTGCATCTACGGCGACCGGATTGGCTGTCTCCGTTTCGGTTGCGACCCCGACTGTGATGGTGATGGTGGCGGTGGCGGCTACAGCGACCGCGGTCTCGACCTCGGAGGCTTTGGTGACCGCGATAGTGACGACGCCGGGGGTGGCGGTGACAGCTCTGGCCGTTTCCGTCTCCGTAGCAACCGCCACCGAGATTGACTGTGCGGGGACAATCCCTGCCCACTTCTCCCGCAGGTAGGCGACGACGAGATCCCGGTCGGTGTCGGACAGTTCCGTGTCGAAGACGACGACTTCGGCCACGTCCGACTCGGCCGGGATCGAATTGCCACTGTATCCCAATAGGAGTGTTCCAAGTGCGTCGGGGGTAGCCCGGGCAGCCGAAAACGGCGCGGTCTCAGTGATGAGATCCCACACAAAATGGGTTCCGCTAGCTGTATCCGCTCTGACCGCATGGATGACCCAGGCCCCGTCGGTGGCATCCGGACCGGGGTCGGCGAAGTCGCCTGAATACCATTGCCAGAATCCGTCGTGAGGCCCCATCAACCAGTTAACCGAATCGGATGTGATGATCCGGCGGTTCTGCGCGTCGACGTCGTTGTACTTGCCTACATAGAAGATGGTGTACGGATGGGTCACGACGAGAGGGGTTACCCCCTCCATGCCCGCGTTGTTGGGCCAACCCTCGGTGAATCTGGCGACTGGCAGGCTGTTGAGTTCACCAGTTTCGTAAACTGGGCCGACCGCGTCTAAGAGGGTCGAAGTAACGAAGTCGTCACCTGCGGGGGATGCGTCTTCCCACAGGTCGATCCGGTCCCCGTCGTTCAGCCCGGTTATGGCGTCGGCTTTCAGCCAGAGGATCAGCCCGGCCGGGAGGTCTACCCCAGCAACAACCGCTACAACCTTGGCCGTCTCGGTCTCGGATGCGACCCCGACCGAAATAGTGACCGTTCCAGCCGTAGCGGTTACAACCTTGGCCGTCTCGGTTTCGGATGCTGCGCCGACTGTGATGGTTACCGCACCGGCAACCGGAGCGACCGTGTTGGCCGTTTCCGTTTCCGATGCTGCGCCTACGGTGACACTGATCGTGGAGACGGCCGCGGTCGTCTTGGCCGTTTCCGTCTCTGAGGCTGCGGCGACTGTGACGGTTACAGCACCCGGAGTAGCGGTGACGGACTTGGCGGTTTCCGTCTCTGAGGCTGCTCCGACTGAAATGGACTGTGCCCCGCCGCCTGCTGGCGGTTTCAGGGCGATCGACATACGCCCCTGGGCGTGAGCGTTAACTAGAGTGGCAGTGGAAGTCGTATAAGCGCCGGCTGAGGCTTTCTCTCCGGTCGCCACCCCGAACCCGCCGCCGGACGCTCCAGCGGACCAATCGTCGCTTCGTTCAGCGATGTTCGCCAGGTCGGCGTTGGCCCATCCGCTGATCTCAGTGGTAGAAGTGACGTCGGCACCAGAGGCCGCTACCAATACCACCAGACAGTCGGCTGTTGTTGTTGTCGCTCCGGGGATCGTGACTGTGGTGGTAGATGTTGTGTCGGCGTCGCCTGCTGTGACATCCCACGGGTCGCCCGTTTCGATACAACCCGAAAAGGCGAAGAGTCGAGCCATGATGTGGTTGCCGACGTCGGTAACCGTCGGTGCAGATTCGGAAGCGCCCGCCCGTTTCCAGAAGACGGCAAGCCTGGTCGAGGTGATTACGGTTCCGGTGTTGGCAACCTGCGGCGAGTTCGTGACCTCCGCATAGCCGGACGGGGCAGCCGGAGGCGTGCCTGCTGCTTCCGTTTCGAGGACCAGAAGAAGAATGTCGTTTAAGGCGGTACCGGCGGGTATGCCAGGGGTGGCATCTGACCCAGTAGAAATAAAAGTTCCGGCCGCGCGGAAAGCTGGCAGCGTCATCGGCTAACTCCAAACGCCTGACGCCCACCTATGTTCCAGCACACCCGCCTCCCAAACTTCGATGATCGACGTAGGAGCAATCCTGAGCGGTGCAGCTCCGGTCAATACGAAGTCGGAAGGGGTGAGGCCGCAATCCTCGTAACGGTTGTACGACCCGTTCGACGGTTCCTTGTAGATCACCTGAGGGAACGTGTCGCGTCGGAAAAAGGTCGGCAACATGATCGCGGCGTTGTGATGACCAACTACTAGCGGCCCGTCGGACAGCACATCCTCGACGTTGAGCGGACCCGCATTGGTGGACTTGGCAGCCTGTATAAACCCGATCCCGTTCCCGGTCAGCACCGCTCCCCGATACTGATACCGGTTGATGTAGGCACCGTGGCTGATCCCCGCCCCGCAGCGGTAAGCCGTGAAATTGTCGACCTCGTTTTCGAAGTCGTCGGCGTTTTGCCAGACGAAAATCCCGTTGCCCTTGACGTTGTGGGCGAGACAGTCATGAAAAGCCCAGGAGGTACGACCCGCCTTCTCCGGCCAGTTGAACCCGGCCCGATCCCCTGAACCGTCGATGCAGCAAGCCACCGACCGGTTGCAACTCAACCCGGTGCCCGAACCGAGCCAGAACCCGGCCAGCCGGCCTGACTCGCCCGGCAAGGTCGAGTTCTTCGACCACATCGAAAGACAATCATCCCAGTTGATGTCATTGGAATCGTTGGTCAGATCGGTCTTGGTTGAAAGGTCCCACCAGTAAGCAACCCCGGTCGTGTTATAGGCCGCGCAGCCGGGGAAGGAGATGCCATGGGAGCCGTGGGGGACGAAGGCGTGGTTCTTCCCACCCTCAACCACGACCCGGGTGAGGACCGTCCCGCGGCTGTTGTCAGCCAGTAAATGGAAGTGGACCGGATAGTTACCGAGCACCCCGGCAGTCCCGCAGTTCAAAAATTTGACATCGGACAACGTTTGGATTCCGGCGCTGTCGTGGAAATGGAACCCGCGGGCAAGGTTCTCAAACACGATCGACTGGGAAAGGTTCAAAACCTCAGGGCGGCGCACCGAGCCATCGACTTGAGGCACGTCAGGTGAGTTGACCGGCCTCGTCATCCCCGACCAACCAGCCCATGTTTTCTCAGAAGGAAGGAAATCGGTGACGAGCCGATTTCCAGCGGCATCGAGCCTGTAGGCGGTGGCAGCGACGGCGAGACGATCCCCAGTTAGCCATCCGGTCGTATCAGCCGAGCGTGGCGACCCGGTACCCCACTCACCCCAACGACCCTTCACCTTGCCATGAAGATCGGACTGACCGCCGTTCTGGAAAAACACCGTGAACCCGTTCCCCTGCCAATGGAACGTGTCAACCCCGGTCAGCAAACCTTCCACGAACACATCACCGGTCTGGTTGACGTCGCCAGAAATGAAACAGTCGCCGAAGGTACCGGAGACATCGCCAGCTAAAGGGGTGCCACCGCTCGGCAGATCGACCGGAACAACGACGGTGACAGTCTCAGCGCCAAGACCAAAGGCGACGGTGACTTCGGCCATTTTATCGAGAGAAGCGGATCACCGCTTGCGCGTCATCCGCAGAAAGGATCGAGGCAGTGACCCCGGCTGGGGTCGTGATCGTCCCAACCACCGGATCAGGTTCATCAAGATTTACTTCGAGCGGAATTGTCACCGACTCAGCACCAAGCTGAAAAAGGACGATGGCGCTGCCGACAGTTTCGCCGGGAACCCCCGTAAAGGCGAAGGTGACATCGTGACTGTCTCCTTCGGCCAATGTGAACGAAGTCGGATCAGCGGTCACTGCAAAAGGCATGACACACTCCTTACGGTTGGTTGCCCGGATGGAAGCCAGGACCCCCCACACTGAAAGTGACGACGGTGATCGTCCCTATCAGGCCGATCCCCAAAACCCGTTGGTCTGATCGAAGTTGGCAGTGATGTCACCGCCGTTGGGGGTCACCGCGAAGTCGTGATGGGTCAGCGGGATGATGTTGGCGTCGGTACCGGCGGCGTTGTCGGCGTCGTAACAGACCAGCAGTTTGTCCCACGTCTCCGAACCGGCCAGGATCACCGTCGACCAGGTCTGATCGGCGTCGACCACAGCCTTGGCCGTGTTGGCAGTGTCATCGACCGAAGAAGTGATCCCGGCGGCGGCGATCTCCTTGCGGGCATAGTTGGTCGACGTCGCCTCAGTGTTACCCGCCGCCGCGATGAGGGCGTCGAGCTCGTCGTAGTTGTTGAGGGTGTCGTCGGCTTCGACCGCCTCCAACACGACCACCACCAGCCGGGAGTTAGCCCCGGCCAACCCGAGAGCATCAGCCGCGTAGTAGCCGATCTTCCCCCGGGCAAAGTTGAGTACTTGGTTTGCCATTGGTTAGGTCCTTCCTGCTTTGAGTGCGTTGCTTCCAAACCGGTCGATGAGAGACAAATGCCCGAGCGCCAAATGCAACGAGTGGCCCTTGCGGATCACAGTCGTTTCGAGCGGATAAGTGAACACCTTCCCACCCCACACGAACGCCAGCCGGGTTACCCGTTCGGTCCTCCGCGGCTGGAACACCACATCGGAGGGGTGGCCCATGTCGTCGAACATGACCGGGATGACCGTGACGAGACGTTTCCCGTCCCACAGTTGGCAGCGCATCGGACCCGAATCGGCCACCACCGGGGTCCGGCCGGCGTGGCGGGCCTGTTCACGTTCGATGGCAGGGTGGACTCGGACGAACTGGTGGGTGGGACGCACAATCAGGACCCTCCTTCATACGGTGAGGGGTCCCGGGCTTTGCTTACGACGCCGGGTTGTCCAACCAGCCGCAACCCACCGTGTAGGGCGCTTCGCCCAGAACAGGGATGTCTTCGGCGTCGAACACTCCGAAGAACTGGGTGATTGGGCTCACCACGTCCTGGAAGGTGCCGATACCCAGGTTGGCGTTGGCCTTGGCGACACCGGTGACGATCACCGCCAACAGTCCACGCTGCAACGTCCAGTCACCGATCGACCATTCCGACCATGGCCACACCCAATGCTTGTGGGTGTAGGGGGAGGCGACCTGGGCGTTGTTGGTCTTGTTGTTCGACCAGGCGTGGAACTCGACCGGGGTGGCGGACACACTAGGGTCGGGGGCGATCAGACCGATCGTCACTGCGCCCTCGGTGATGACTTCCGCCCCGGTGAGGATGTTGATCAGCTCATAGTCGAGCTCGCACAGCTGAAGGGTGAGCGTCTCGCCGGTGGTGATGGTCCGGTCGGGTTCGGTGTAGCAGATGTCTCCGCATCCAGTTTCTTCGTTGACGCCGGAGATGGTCTGGGTTATGGCTGACCGTCCCAAGCTCCGCTGAGACTTGTTCCATGCCGAACCGTCGGGCTCCCCGTAGAGGGGGGAGCCGTCTGGGGCGAGGATCGATGCGCGGATGGCGCAGATGTCAGTTGATTTGTAGCACCCGTTCATCGTCATGGTGTTCTCCTGGTCACGATTGGCTGTCTTCGGTTTGGCAAACGTCGATTTCGACCTTGGCGGCGAAGCACGGGTCGTAGACGGCGATAGCCGCCACCTGTGCCCAGCCTTCGTTGATGTTCTGGGCCCGGTCGACCCGCGAGTCGACATCGACCGCTCCGACCGCTGCCCAAACCTCTCCGGTGGCGTAGATGAAAGAGGCCGAATATCCGGTCGAGACGACTACGAGATTCCCGGCCGGGGTCCGCCAATTCCCACCGTCACGCCACAAGTGGCTGGCGACGAGAACCGCGGCCCCGGCGGGGAGATGAATAACCCCCTGCCGGCCGTTGAGCCCTACGGCGGCGGCTGCTTCCAGGCAGGCCAATGCTGAAAGGACGTGACGGCCGAAGGAACCTTCTGAAGCTGCATCTGAAAGGGAGGGGTTGCCGGTAGCAGTGCCGGTCTCCAACTCGAGGGCGAGGAGATGGTTGACGGCGGCGGTCACCGCGGCCTCGGCGTATCGGTTCACTCCCGGTCCTGACAGGGTCGAGCAGCGAACCCCTTGGCGGGTGTTCATCGGTGCGAACCGCGCTACCGCTCCCAGAGGATCTTCAGTTTGATCATCGGTCGAGCAGGGACCCTCCCGGAACGGCTGGAGGCAGCCGCCCGGGAGTATGTCCACACCTCGCCACCACTCCACGTCGCGGAGCGGGGTGGCGGCACCCAGCAACCCTCCGGGCAGTGGTGAGGGAGTGAGGGTGGCAACGGCGGATAGGAACGCCATTACCTACGGTCAACCCGCGTCTACGACGTCGGGGCAGATGCAGAGCTCGGCGACCGGAACCGTGATCTCCAACGCTTCGCATCCCCGGAAGACGCCCTTCTCGAACGTTTCCAGGAACGCCTGCCGGTCGTTGGTCTTGTTCAGCGTCGAATCTCGGATCTCCGTTCCCAGGTCGAGGGTGCCACCGTCCAGGAAGAAGTAGGTCCCTTCCGGGTAGATGAGCAGTTCGACGTCGGCGCCGGGGAAGCTCAACAGGGCTCCGGCGCCTTGGGCGCCGAACACGTCGAGGTCGGGGGACCATACCGGGCTCACTCCGCGGGAAGCGAAGAAGCTGTCGATGATCGCGTCGGCCACCGTCAACGCTTCCGCCGGGGACGACCCCAACCGCTGGCTGGCGGTGTCGGCCCGCAACGCTTGACGAACCCAGGCCGGGGCAACCACCCGAACCACCGCTCCAAGGAGACGATGCCGCGACCGCAGCCCGGCGACGGCCTTGTCGATCGCCGACAGGACCGCGTAGATGGTGCCGTTCCCAGCCCCGTAGGTGACGGCAGTCGCCGACCCGGTCAGCTGCTGATAGAGCGTCTGTTCGGCGATCCGATCGTGGGCGACCATCAGCAGGTCGAGGCGGGACTGCCAGAACTGCGGGTTGAACCGGGCCTGGAAGTTTCCGATCTGGAGGCAGGCGACCACGGCGTCGACTTTGGCTACGTCCTCTTCCTCGCAGGTGAGGATTAGGCAGGCCTTCTCTTCGCCGCCGGAGCCGAGCACGCCCGGGTCTTCGTCGGTTTCGATCGGCCAGTAGGTGATCCCGTCTTCCACGTCGGCGATCGTCGCCGAGGGGGCGAAACGGACCCCGCCCGAGCTTGCCTGGAACTGGGGAAGAGCATCGCGGATTGGTCGGCCTCGCTCACCGCAGATCGGATGAGAGAAGTCAGCCGGCAGCGGGTCGCAGATCCCACCGGCGGCGGCGATAGCCCGGGGTTCCATGAGCGAGGAGAGAAGCTGGGTGTTCTCCTGCATGTTCTGAGACAGGACCCGGGACTCGGGATACTGCCGCTCAAGGCGGACCAGCGGCTGCTTGCCGTTGCGAACCGCGGAGGCATGCCGATTGAACAGGATAGCGACATCGGCCAGGGTGGCGTCTGCCGGGAGGTCGGCGCCCTGGGCGGGTCCGACTGCTCTCACTCTCACGTCGGAGTTGTGGACCGGTTCGGCGCTGGCCGAGATCCGGGAGCGGGTGGCACGGACCGCGGAGGCGAGGTCACGGTCGGAGAACTCGGTCCCGGCCGGCTCGTCGTCCTCATCGGCTTCCTCGTCTTCGTCGCCTTCGCCAGGTCCGGTGCTGAGCACCAAACCTTCACGGAGGTGGGCGGCCTCGTCGAGGTCACGCTGACGGGCGGTGGCGCGGGTGGCCAGTTCGCTGTCGACCTGATCGATGGCGTGTCGCAGGGTACGAGCAGCGTCCAAATCGGGCGGGCCTTCGGTGGCCGCGGTGAGAAGACTCACCAGTTCCCCGCGGGCAGCGGTGAGCTGGGCGTCGTTGGGAGCATTGTCAGAGCCGATAAGGGCTATCAGGTCGAGGATGGGGTCCATGTGCAGTCTCCACGGTTCAGCTAGACGGGAAGCGTGGAAGGCGACGCTATGCGTTCTGCCTACACGCCGTGATGCCGATGTCCAGCTATGCCGGACCGTGGACCGCTATGCGATCGAGAGGGACTATACGTCGGTCAGGTCGCGAAAGTCAACGACCTGGGAAACGTAAGTCCGTCGGCAACCGCGCCGGTCCACGTCTGATCTCCGGTCGGACGGCCGAGGGAAGGGCGGAGATCATCTCTTCCAACTCGGCTTTCGTGTTCTTCGGTGTGACCGCCAGGCCTCGCCGTTTGGCGAGGGTGAGCAGTTCGTCTTTGGTTGGCATCACGCCACCCCCAGTCGGTACAGGCCCGCCACGGCCGCTTCGAGCCGGTCGAGACGGACGGTCCAGTCGTCGTTGTCGTCGCAGCAGGCGGTAGCGCCCAAGGTGAGTCCGGCGGCGAGACCGCGGCGTCGGACCAGGTAGCCGGGCGAGTTGACTGCTAACACTCCGACCAGGCGGAGGCGTCCCCCGATCGGATGCCACTCACCCGAAAGGGTGGAGCCTTTCAGGGCGGCCTTCTCGCGGGCGGTGAGCCCGGGACGAAGACGGCCGGCGATCCACACCCCATGCCGATCGGACCCGGCGGCGCCGTCGGCGACGGAGCGGCCGGTGTCGGCCAGATGGGTGTGACTCTTGACCCGGCCCTGCTCGTCGACGCCGTGGTCGGTGTCGAGGATGATCGGCCCGGTAGCTACCCCGGTGGTGGCTTCACCGATTAGGAAATGGGCGAAGTCGTCGTTGCCGGGTGGGGGGATGCAAGCGGCAAACGCTCCGTGGCAGCGGGTCCGCAACGCCACATGAGCGAAGAAGGCCTCGTCGTCGGTGATGGTGAGGGGACAGCCCCAGCCTGACAGTTCGTCGGGCCGGTTGGCGGGTTGCCACACCAGCCGCGGGTCCTCCTTGTCGTCTGCCCCGAAGTGCGGATCGGCGAAGGCTGGGTCGGGGCCGCTCATCGCGGCTGCCAGCCCGATTTGGGATCCGGTCAGGGAGAGGGCGGCGTCGACGAAGGCGGGGGTATCGACCGCGGTGACCTCACGGATCCGGGCGGAGAGGATGTGCCAACGCATGTCGTCGACGGAGAACTTGGCGAAACGCACCCGCCCGTCCTGGTCAGGGGTGGTATCGCGGGCTGGCGGTTCGCCGTCCTCCTCCATCCACCAGATCAGTTCCTTTTTCACACGGAGCTCGGCGGTGTCGTCGTCCATCCCGATCGACACCCCAACCGTGCCGGCGTCGGCCAGTTCGGCGAACCGGTCGACCGCCGCCCGGATCTCGGCTATCCGCGAGTCGGACAGTTCCCCTTCGGCGCGGATGTTTTGACCGTCACGCCAAATCCGGTTGATCGACCCGACTTGCAACGAGTCGGAATGGCCCGAGGTGTCGCGCGGCTGCCAGCGGAGAGGCCACGGGCCCGTCCCCCAGGTCAAAGCTCCCGGTTCGATTATGCGGGAGTCCCCGGTGGGGATGCCTTCCTGGGCGATGATCCCGGCGATACGTCTGGGCATGGTCAACCTTCCTTCATGCTGCGGATGTCAGAGCGCTGGCGAGCTGGGAAATGAGATGGTCGGGCGGGTCGCCCAGTTCGGCACCACGCAGATGGAGCGTCTCGGCGATCCACGACCCGGCCAACAATGCGGCGGTGCCCGACGCCAATTCGGAGGGTCGACGCACGTCCCACCAGCTGACGAAACCCGCCAGGCCGTCGATCACCGCCACGTTCAGATCGATCGAAGTGTGCGCCTGGCCGACCCCGACGATCGCCACCACATCACCGTTCGGCTGCCCGTCGATGTCGGGACAGTCCGCCAGACGGGTGCGGAGCCGTGCCCCGACCCGGGCCCGGCATGAGGCGGCGGCCATCGCCAACGCCCCCCTGATCTCACCCGACAGGGTCTGAGCGGTGAGTGCGGCAGTGACGGCCGGTTCGGTAGTCGGCGGTCCAGGTGCCTCGTCGACCCGGCCGCGGCGCTGCCTGCCACCGACCCCGGCCAACGCTTCGACCTCCTCGGGGGTGGGGGCGTCGCCCTCGTCGGCACCGATCGCCTTCCGCACGTAGCGCATTCCGACCGCCCCAAGCCGGGCGGCATCCAAAGCGTCGCGGACAGTCGAGCGGCGGGCCAGCAAGTCGGATGGGTCGGGGAGAACTTCGACTCGGCGTTCGGTGCCGGCTTTGACGGTGAGCCGGCGGATCAGTTCGGCCATCAAATCGGCAACCTGATCGGCGAGCGGTTCGATGATCGACTTCCAAGTCAACTCCTGGGTGAGCCAGGCGATCCAATGGGTCATCTGTCCCATCCCGGTCAGATGCTCAGGTTGGATGTCCAATCCCATGGCGATCCGCGACTGGGCGAGTCGGACCTTGTTGGGGAGCTGGTCGTCGTAGGGCCGTTTGAAACTGACATGCGTGACGCTTTTGATCAGCCGCTCGGCCATTTCCACTTTGATGGGTACGGTGGCTGCGGGATGCCGGGCGTCTCGGATCGGGGCCATCATGGTCCGCTCGAGGTCACGGCCGAACGGATCCCCCGAAGCGAACTTCGCCTCCGAAGGCACCAACAAGATTCCGGCCTGAGCAATGCGCGAACGCGACTGGGCTGATGCCAACTGTTCGTAGGTGAGCAGCTCCTCGGCGGCACCTAAGACGGTGCGGACCGAACTGTCAGCCCGGTCGGGCTGTTCAGGGTCGGGCTGCCAGATCCGAAGCACCGTTCGCCCGGCCTTGCGGGTAGCGGCGACCGTGGCCGCCAGCTTGGGGGTGGTCACCGAGAACACCGAGATGTCGCCGTTGGGGATTTCCAACGCCCAACCTTCCCCGGCGACCTGCAGGTTGAGGGCGACCAGACGGGCGAGTTCTGAGGGGCCGATGCCGCGGCACGCCTCCTCGATCCAACCGTCCGAAGATTCGCGGGTCAGTTTGCGACCGTCGAGCACAACATCCCAGGAGACCCGACTCACCATCCTGGCGATGTCGGAGGTGGGGAAGTGCAACTCACCGAGACTGCGCCAGTACCGCCAGGCCTGCAACTGCCATTCCTGGGGCCGGACCCCGGCTTCACCATCGACCGACGGGCCGGACGGCAACCAAACCTTATCCCGCTCTTTCTGCGCCTGGACGATCGGGTCGGCGAACGGGGCCAAAGCCCAATCACGGATAGCGGTCCAAACACTCATGACCGTTCACCCACCAATCCGACCAGAGCCGCCGCGGCCAGCGCCAAAAGAACCGACCAAAGGGCCGGCCAACCTACCGCAAACACGACGATGACGACACCGAATGTCACCCATGACCCCCCACACCAGTGGCATTCGACCCAAGACCTCACCCGTTCCGGCAGCCGGCCCCGGAAACCTTCGCTGATGCTGTCGCGGCCGATCAGACGCCACAGCCGATAGGCCGCCAAAGCGGTGATGGCAACCTGGACTGCTTCGTTCATCCCGGTGTTCTCAGAAGGACCGGAACCGCTTTCGCTTCCAGGGTTACCAGGTCCATCCGACCCAGCTGCCATCCACACGACGAGCAGCCCCGCCGGGAGAAATGGATGTGCCGCCCGTCGGACAGCTGCACCTTCCACCAGCCCCGCGCATCGCGGACCGGTTCTTCGGTCTCGGCGGTTTTGATCAGGTTCTCAGCCCCGCACATGAACAGGGTTCCGTCACGCCACCACACCCGGGCCCGGTACATCTTGACCGCGCCGGTGATGTTGACCGGGCCGACGTCGAGCATCAGCCGTCTCCCGGGAAGTAGGCGGAACCGACCAGCAGATCACCCAGCACGACCGACCCCCTCTCGAAAGCCAACACTGCCGCCCGGGCCAAACTGATCGCCAGACCGTCGGCCTGGGCACGGATGTGAGTGCCGTAGACCGATCTGACCGGAACGGAGTTGGCGACGTGGCGACTCAACGACGGATGGCCGTCATGGGTGACTTCACGGTCCATCACCGCGGTGTAAAGCCGATCACCGGCCGGGCCCATCCGGGCCGGCGACGACACCGGCACTTCGAGGACGTTGCCCCACTGCTCCTGCCAACTTTCGATCTCATTGATCCAGCCGGAACCACCCACCCGCGAGCAGACCAACTCCCGGACCGTCCAACGTTCCTGCGCCGCCTCGAGCACAGCTTCGACCTCACCGTCGGTGACACGCATCGGCGACGGCGGTTCCCACACTCCGACAACCCACAGGTAACGGTCGGAGGTGCAGCCGACCAGGCCAGCATCGGAACGGGAAGTCCCACCCCAAAACGCCAACACCGCTTCCGTCCCGTCCTCAGGAGGTGGAGCCACACCGGTCTTGGCGGCCGCACATTCGGCCCAGTCGTGGCCGTCGATCCAGGCGTTGAGCATCCCCCGCGGCTGGTTGATCCACTTCCGCCGCCACTCGGGTTTACGGGCCCGCGGCTTCTGGTAGAGCCTCACCAGCTCGTCGACGTCGGTCCACCCGATGGCGTCGCCGGAGGCTTCCACCACCGCCGCCCGCAGCTGTTCCTCGACTTCCAGGTCCCACCGTTCGTCGGCCTGCAAATGGTCGTACAGCAACCCGACCGGTTCGAGCTCGCCCCGCTCGATCGCCGCCAACGTCAACTCGGCTTCCAGCTGGGCGTCCTCGGCCACCGACCCCTGCCCAGGATTGAACGACAGGGAAGTCTCCAACCCCCAGGCGTCGGCCTCGACCCGTTTCGGCAAGTTGTCCTGCATCGTCTGATGGGCACCCTTGAGCCGGTCAGTGACGAACAGGGCGGTCTCGTCGAAATGTTCAAACGTGGTACGGGCACCTTCCCGCGCCGCGGGGGCGGAAGCGGTCAGTTTGATCTTCCCCGACGCACCCCGCCGGACCACCGAGGTCTCCTCCTCACCGGCGTCGAAATCGGCTGCCACCTTGCAGGCATCATGCGTCAAAATCGCTTTGACCGCTCCGTAGGCGAGGTCTTCGGTCTGTTCCTCCGTCACCGCCACCATCGGGATATACGGATCCCACACCGGAGCCCCCACCGGAACCCAAACCTTCCCTTCCTTACGCCAACCGTCGCAACGGACCGGACCCTCCGGATGCGCCTCGACGATCGCCAGCCACGCCGCGCCTTCGGTCTTCGACCAGCCCTTACGCCGAGACCACACCACCCGCTTGAACCGTCGACGCCCAGCCCGCAGATGGTCACGGGGGAACACCTCATAGGCCCGGTAAATCATCCCCCGCAACTCACGGCCCAACCGGACCGGCTCACCCAACAGGTCACCCGGCCCGTGAACCAGCTCCCCCTCGATGAAAGCGCAAACCCCCGGACCCAACGTCGGCCACCGCAACCCCTCCGGCTCGAGGGGAGGGACCATCAGCCTCATCGGTAGTTGACGACGATCCGGCAATTCTCCGGCACCGCCCCAACACGAACCCCGGTCACGTCCAGATAGCGATGGGTCGAAGTGATCCGCCAAATGTCCACACCCTGAGAAGTCACACCCAGATAGACCAACTCCACCGGCCACACCCCGCCATCGCGATCAACGATCGCCACACCCAGCGGAGGAGAAGGAAGGTCCGGTCCAGGCATCCTGGCCTCCCTTCGAGAGCGTGCTCACCCCAGAAGTCGGCGGGCGGGCTCGGTTGATTGAATCAGCCTCGGGCGAGGCGTTCGTACTTCTCGACGGCGGACTGCTCGATGAGCACGGCCTCTTCTGCGAGGACCTTCACCCTGGCTTCAACCTCGATCGCGAGCAGGTGGATACCGGCGTGGAAGTGGGCGGAGTTGAAATAAAGCCGCTGGTCGTAGTGGCCCGAGCGAAGCAGCGCTCTGATCAGCCTTTTCCGGTACGTCATCGCGGATCCTCCTGATCGACAATTCCGGGCTTTACCTTCGAAGGCTCAACCTTAACCTCCGACGGCAACAACCAACGCCGATCCTGACGACCCTTCGGAGTCAAACCCAACTGATCCCGCAACTGACGCCACTGACCAACCGACGCCGACGAACGGCCACCCGAAAACAGGCCCTCCGTCAACCACAACAACAACTCCACCAACCCCAAATCCTCAGGACCCCACATCGAAGCCACCGGAGAAGACCACCACCGCCGCCACTCACGCCTAGAAGCCGCAGACCACCCACCCTCAGGCGACGGCGACGGCAAACGAGGAACCACCAACGG
>CAZRID010000012.1:0-19978 GCA_964600055.1 uncultured Acidimicrobiaceae bacterium | reverse complement strand
GTCGTCCATGACCGGCAGGTGCCGGTATCCGGATTCGGCGATCCAGGTCGCGGCGTCCCAGACATCGAGATCAGGGTCGAAGGTGTCTGGCTCACCACTCATCAGCTTGGAAACCGGGGTGTCGGCGCTGATCCCCTCGGCTACCGACCGACGGATGTCGCGCTCGGTGACCAGCCCCACCAATTCCATGCCCTCGACTACCGCGAGCGACCCGAGATCCGAGCCCTCCATGGCAATGGCGGCCTCGAGCACGGTGGTGTCCGGGCCGCAAACGTACGGAGCGTCGCCTACGAGTTCGCCCAATCTCATCGCCTGACACGATAGATGGAAAGAAGACCCGCCGGATCGGCGGGTCTTCTGAGATCAGGGAGAGGTTTGGTCAGACGAGGTCGGCTTCCCGGATCCCAAACGAGGGATGACGGAGACGACACAACGCCAGCTTCTCCAGCTGGCGAATCCGCTCCCGGGTGAGATTGAACTCGTCACCGATTTCCTCGAGGGTCCGGGGAACACCGTCGTAGAAGCCGTAACGAAGGGCGAGGATCCGCCCCTCACGCTCGGGGAGTCGCTCGATCGAGACCCGAAGTGAGTTGGCGACATCCATCTCCTCGGTCATCTGCACCGGGTCGGCTGCGTCCTCGTCCTCGATGAAGTCACCGAGCTGGGCGCCATCCTCGCCAATCGGCTGCTCGAGGGAAACGGTGTCGGCGACGCTCAGGGCCAGCTCGACCTTGTCGGGCGTGACACCGGCCTCCTCGGCAATCTCCTCGGGACGGGGGTCGCGGCCGAGCTCGGCCTTCAGCGAGGCCTGAGCTGCGCGCACTGCGGCAAGAGTGTCATGTAGGTGCACGGGGATGCGGACCGTGCGGGACTTGTCGGCGATAGCCCGGGTGATGGCCTGTCGGATCCACCATGTGGCGTAGGTGGAGAACTTGAAGCCCTTGCGCCAGTCGAACTTCTCCACGGCGCGGATCAGCCCGAGGTTCCCTTCCTGGATCAGGTCGAGAAAGTCGATCCCGGAGGTGTTTGCGTACCTGCGAGCGTTGGCCACCACCAGACGAAGGTTGGCGGTGAGAAAGTCGTCTTTCGCCTGAGCACCACGGCGGGCGAAACGACGGAGCTCCATCTCCTCGCGTTTGCCGTTGTACTCGCCCTTCTCCAGCTTCTCGGCCGCTTCCTCGCCGGCTTCGATCTTCTGGGCGAGCTCGACCTCCTGCTCGGCGGTGAGAAGGTCGTACTCACCGATCGCGGTGAGGTACTGGGAAACGAGGTCCGTGGTGAGACGGCCGCGCTCATCCGTTAGCTTCGAGTGAAGCCGGATGCGGGGTTTTTCTGTTTTATCCGTACGCGTTTCAGCGGCAGCCATCTAGTTCTTGTCCTCCTGGGGCCCTGTGGGCGGGGGATGGGGAATCCCCGAACGTCCAACTATGACACAAGAGCGGAGGTTTGTGAACCCCCCTCTTCTTGCGAAGTTGTCTGACGTTTCAGTGAGCCAGACATTCATTCTACAACGACCACGGACTTCCAATTCGGCCCGGGCCCGATTACCGGCCATCTGGTTGTTCATCTGTGAACAACGACGTTTCGCCCCCGGTTGTTCCCCTCAAACTTCCGTAACGTGGGCGGGTCGCAGGAGTAACGAAGGGGACAAAGACCATGGCTGACCCGGCAACAGAGGTCGACGCCTATCTGTCGGCGGTGCCAGACGAAGCGCGTGCCGCTCTCGAGAAGCTGCGCAACTCGATCATTGCCGCTGCGCCCGATGCCACTGAGAAGATCGGCTACGGAACCCCGGCCTTCTACTACGAGGGACGTCCGCTCGTCTCATACGGCGCAGCCAAGAACCATTGTTCCTTCTATGTTCAGAGCCCTGCCGTCATGGAGGCGCATCAGGACGAGCTAGGGGTCTATGACACCTCGAAGGGCACGATCCGCTTTCCTGCCAACAAGCCACTGCCCGCGGCTTTGGTCAAGAAGTTGGTGAAAGCCCGGATGAAGGAGACCGACGCGGCCCGGGCGAAGTGAGCTGCCTCAAAGCGGCCTGTCCCACTCCGAGCCGACGAGGGACCGAGGATGGAGAACTTCTGAGAGGGTTCCGGTTGCTCCGGTCACTGCCGCCCACGAGTCGAGGTCGAACTCGACGACGCTGACGGTCGCAGTCTTCATCTCGACCCGCTCCCCGGTCAGTTGTGCCACCAACATCGACCAGGTGGGTTGATGGCCGACCAGCATCAGTCGTTCCACATCGGGAGCACCGGCTGCGACATCGAGCACGCCTGCCGGCCCCGATTCGTACAAATCCCGATCGAGGAGCAGCTGTGACTGCCAACCACCGGCCTCGATGGCCAGCTCGGCGGTTGCCCTGGCGCGGACCGCGGTGGAGCTGATCACCACCTGTGGCACCTCGTCCCGGGCGGCGAGCACCCGTCCCATGAGCCGCGCGCTCTTGATCCCACGGTCGTTGAGTGGCCGGTTGTGATCAGCGCTGTAGTCGGCCTCCCAGTCGGACTTTGCATGTCGCATCAGGAGGAGGGTCCTCATCGGCGGGTAGGTCAGCTCAGCTCACCAGGCGGGCGGCGGTGGTGAAGATCCTCGGGTCCGGGTAGTCGGCGCAATAGTTGTAGAGATAGGCGACGCGAATAGACCCGTCTGGTGCCACCACGAACTCACCGGATTGCATCCAGGGGTCATCGACCAACGGCCGACCCTGAGAACGGCGGTCCGCCTGGAACTGGTGACCGGTGGCCTCGCCGAGGTCGCAGTACTCGTCGGGGGCGTCATACAGAACCTGCTCCACCGACCAATGCCCCAGACCGAACGCCTTGTGCGCCGTGTACCCGGGATCGGCGAGCATCGTGGCCTGGATCCCGTTCCTCTCCTTGTATGCAGCCACCCGCTCGACTTCCCCGGGGGCGACGATCGCCACGTTGAGCCCGGCGTCGACATACCCCTGGTACTCCTCTTTGAGCCGCTGAGCTCGCTCCAGACCGCAGCCGCACCCCAAATGGCGCCAGAGAAGGACCAGGCCAGGGGCGCCATCCCAGAGCGAGCTGAGCTGAACCGGCGCACCATCGACATCGACCACCTCGACCTCGGGGGCGGTGTCACCCCGGCGAAGTGGCTCGCCTTCCAGGGTCGGGCCCTCGAGCCAGCCCTGCATCCACCGGCGCTCGGCAGAGAGATTGAGCGCCTGAACGTCGTCGTCGGTCACGTTGTCTCCGTTGCAGTTGGTGCCCGGCGACCCTAATCCTGTCAATCACCCGGTTCCGGGGAGCCGAACCCCATAGGTGTTTCCCAAGGGACGGACTACGTTCAAAAGGGATGTCAAACCGACTCGCCGACGCGACCTCTCCCTATCTCCTCCAGCACAAGGACAATCCGGTGGATTGGCACCAGTGGGGTGAGGAGGCGTTCGCCGAGGCAAAGGAGCGTGACGTCCCCGTTCTGCTCAGCGTCGGCTACTCCGCCTGTCACTGGTGCCATGTCATGGCCCACGAGTCGTTCGAGGACCCGGACACCGCCAGCGAGATGAACCGTCTCTACGTCAACATCAAGGTGGACCGCGAGGAGCGTCCCGATGTCGACTCCATCTACATGGAGGCGGTCCAGGCCATGACCGGGCGGGGCGGGTGGCCGATGACGGTCTGGCTCACCCCCGACGGGCAGCCGTTCTACGCCGGGACATACTTCCCCAACACCGATCGCCACGGGATGCCCACTTTCCGCAATGTGATGACAGGGGTCTCCGACGCTTGGGAGACCAAGCGGGAGGAAGTGGTCGGACAGTCCGATCGGCTCACCGAAGCCATCAGCCGGGCAATCCCGAAGGCGGAGGATCTACCCAAGGAAGAGACCCTGGCAACCGCGTATGAGGCTCTGGCCTCCAGCTTCGATCCGATCAACGGCGGCTTTGGCGGCGCCCCCAAGTTTCCCCAGCAGCCGGTGTTGGAGTTCATGCTCAGGACCCACGAGGAGAGCTGGGCACCACGTGCCGAGCACATGCTGAAGGTGACCCTCTACGAGATGGCCGATGGTGGAATCCATGATCATCTTGGAGGTGGCTTCGCCCGCTATTCGGTTGACGACCAGTGGCTGGTACCCCATTTCGAGAAGATGCTCTATGACAACGCCCAACTGGCCCGTCTCTACCTGTGGGCCGGAATCGAGTTCGACGAGCCTCGCTTCGTCGAAGTCGCCCGCACGACATTGAGCTATCTGCTCGCCGACCTCCGGCACCCCGACGGTGGGTTCTTCTCGGCAGAGGACGCCGATTCGGAGGGGGTCGAGGGAAAGTTCTATGTGTGGACCGCCGACGAGATGGAGGACATCCTCGGACCGGGCGATGCCGCCGAGGCGACTCGATTCTTCGGGGCCACACCTCATGGCAACTTCGAAGGCTCGAACATCCTCTACCGGCCGACGTCCGAGCCGTGGAACGACCGCATGGAGAGGATTCGCTCGCGTCTACTCGAACACCGATCCACCCGGGTTCGGCCCGGTCTCGACGACAAGGTGGTCGCATCCTGGAACGGTCTCGCCATCCGGGCCTTCGCCGAGGCCGGGGCTGCGCTCGAAGACGACGGCTATCTGGACGTCGCCCGCACCACGGCGCGGTTCCTGCTCGACGAAATGGTGGTCGACAATGCGCTCCGACGCTCGTGGCGCAAGGGCAAGGCCGGTGTTTCAGGGTTTCTCGAGGACCATGCCGCAGTTGCCCTTGGCCTGTTCGCCCTGTACGCCGCCACCGGCGAGCACGATTGGTACCAGGCGGCCGAGCGTCTCACCCTCGATATCCCAGAGCGGTTCGCCGACCCGGAAGGCGGGTTCTTCGACACCCCTGTCGGCGGTGAGAGCCTCATCAAACGCCCCAAGAGCCAGGCGGACAATCCTCTGCCCTCGGGCAATGGCATGGCGGCCGAGGCGCTCCTGACGCTTTCGTCATACACCGGCGACGCTGGACAGCGGGAGCTGGCCGCCGGCGCCCTGCAGGCGGCGGGCCTGCTCATGGGTCGCTACCCGTCGATGGTGGGGCACCACCTCGCGGTGCTCCATTCCTTCCTCACCAGCCGGGAGCTGGCCATCGTCGGGCCGGATTGGCGTGAGATGACGGGGGCCTACTGGGCGCGGTTCCGACCCAACATCGTCCTGGCTCCTTCAGAGAACGGATCGGAACCGATTCCGTTGCTATCGGGCAGGGTCTCCGAGTCCGGCGAGACGATGGCCTATGTGTGCGAGGGTCAGGTGTGCAATCTCCCCACTTCTGACCTGGCGAAGTTGTCGTCTCAGCTGGGCTGAGAGCCGGAGACTTCGAAGGCCCGGGTCAACGCTGCTGTCATGACATCCGCTGGATAGGGGCCGAGTCGGGCCGCCTCGGCTACTGGTAGACCTTCCTCGATGCAACGTCGGGCGATGGCGGCAACGAGGCCGATCTCCTCCACCTGACCCAGCGCCGCCGCCCGGCTCATGATGTCACCGTGCCCGGGGACGATCAGGGACGACTCGCCGGCAAACACAGACCTGAGTGTCTGTGGCCAGCTGAGGGGGTACCCGTCGTCAAACACCGGCGGCGCCCCGTCTTCTACGAGGTCACCCATGAAGATCACGTCGTGGTCTTCCACAGTGATCACGATGTCGGCGTTGGTGTGTCCCAGACCGTGATAGCTCATCGAGACGATCTGCGACCCCATGTCGATGAGTGCGGTTTCGCTGAAGACATCGGTCGGCGGGGTGATCACCACAGCCTGGAACTCGTCACGCTGGTCGGGCAGCCAGTCGGCAGCGGCATCCTTCATCGCCTCTCCCCGCTCCACCATTTCGCTCCGGCACCGATCGTGGCCCCAGATCTCGGCTTCGGAGAAGCGGGAGTTCCCGAAGGTGTGATCCCAATGCCAATGAGTGTCGACCACCCATCGGACGGGCAGCGGGGTCAACGTGCGTAGGTCTTCCCGCAACTCATCAGCCTCGGCATGGGTGCAACGGGTGTCGATAACCAGGATCCCATCGTCGGAGACGACCACCCCGATGTTGATGTCGAGCGATTCATAACGTCTCCGAAAGACACCTTCGGCAAGCTGATCGAACACAGACGGCACCCTAGAGATCTCTCTCCAACGAACCCCGTCCGTCCCTCCGGAGGCGGAAACGAGTCGATCGACCGTTTCTCCCCCTGCAGGGGAAGTACCCAGAAGGGGGAGGGGATCTGGGCCGCCCTCGGGGAAGGAACTAAACCGGCTGGGTGACCCCGGCCGGGACCTCGAGCGCCTGGGCCGAGGCCAGTACATATGCGATCCACAGAGTGTCGGCCAGGAGCAGATGGAGCAACTGCATCCAGACCGGCACCCCGAGCACGATGTTGAGCGACCCGGATACGAGCATCAGCCCGACGAGGACGGGCAGGGCGTTTCCGGCTCTCGACCTCGGGCGGCCGACCCGTCCCGACACCCACCAGCCGATCGACGCCGCCACCACTGCCAGGATGGGATGGATGACTCTCAGGTCGGTGAGGAAATGGGCCTCACCGGTGTCGGCGACACCCGATCCGTTCTTCGGGAAAAGGGTGTCGGCGAGTGCGGTCACCGCCCCGGTCGCCGCCAGGAGGACGATCGCAACCCCCCCTGCGATCACCCACCGCCAGACGACCGGGTGCGATCGGCCGGATAACCGCCCGCCACCGGAGAGCCAGAAGGCGGTCAGGGTCAGCGCTGCGAGGAGAAACAGGGTATTGACCAGGTGGAGAGGGACGGCGACGACCCGGGCCAAAGATGCATCATCGGCCACCCACTCGGCGAGGACGATCATCGCTCCGATCAGTGCCTCGCCGACGATCGAGATCAAGGAGAGCATGACGCCGGTGCGTGCCAGCTGCCCGTGCGGGACCCGGCGCCAGACCCAGACGACAAGGATTGCCACCAATACCAGGGCAACACCACTTGCGGCGCGGTGGCTGAACTCGACGGCCGTCGATCCCGACAACTCCGGGACCGCCTGACCCTGACAGGTCGGCCACGATCTCCCACACCCGGCCCCGGAGCCGGTCGCCCGGACCAAGGCACCCAACAGGATCACACCCACGTTGAAGACGAGGGTGAACCACGCATATCGTGCGATCCGCGTCACCAAGCCAGGTTAGAAGTGCCCGGGACTCCGTCATCCGCCCTGATCTGCCTAGCCTCGCCGCCAAATGGAGATCCTCGAAGACGTTGTCGCCGCCATTGGCAACACCCCATTGGTTCGACTTTCCCGCATCCACCCGCCGGGCAACCTCGTGGCCAAGATCGAGCACATGAACCCTGGAGGCTCGATCAAGGAGCGGATCGCCGTGGCCATGATCGACGCGGCCGAGAAGCAGGGCCTTCTGCGCCCAGGCGGGACCATCATCGAGCCGACGTCGGGAAACACCGGTGTCGGGCTGGCCCTGATCGGGGCAGTGCGCGGCTATCGGGTGATATGCACCGTCCCGGACAAGGTCTCGAAGGAGAAGCAGGACCTGTTGCGCGCCTACGGGGTCGAGGTGATCGTCACCCCCACCAACCTGACCCCGGAGCATCCGGACTCCTACTACGGGGTGGCGCGACGTCTGACAGAAGAGATCGAAGGGGCGTTTCACCCCGATCAATACTCCAACCCGGCCAACCCCCTCGCTCATTACGAGACGACAGGCCCCGAGATCTGGCGCCAGACCGGGGGCGGGGTCGATGTTCTGGTGGTCGGCGTGGGCACCGGCGGCACCATCTCCGGGGCCGGACGCTTCCTCAAGGAGCAGAAGCCCGGGCTGGTGGTGGTCGGCGCCGACCCAGAGGGCTCGATCTTTACAGCCGAAGACCAAGCCTCGATCCACCAGTACTCGGTGGAGGGTGTTGGCGAGGACTTCTATCCCGAGACCGTCGACCTCGAGGTCATCGATCGTTGGATCACAGTCACCGACGCCGAGTCCTTCGCCATGACCCGACGTCTCGCCCGCGCCGAGGGCATCCTGGTCGGAGGGTCATGCGGGATGGCTGCCCATGCGGCGTTACAGGTCGCCGATGAAGATCACGACGCCCTGGTGGTTGTGGTTCTCCCCGATTCGGGCCGCGGTTACCTGTCCAAGGTGTTCAACGACGACTGGATGCGACAACACGGCTTCGAGACATAACGGTCGGGGCACTAGTGCCCTGGCCACTGACGTTGGTGATGTTTGGGGCGAGTCAGGGGCGTCGCTGGCAAGGACGCAGGACGAAGGCGCACTGATCCGTTCGTCGAGGCCGAGGACGCAGCCAGCGGCGTCATCTGACCGTCCTGAACGCGGCAAACGTTAGTGGTCGGGGCACTAGAGAGCCCCCGACGAATCGGGGGCTCTCCATTGAACAACAGCTAGGGCGTTGCTTCGGCGACGAGCGCCGCCACAGGTGGACAAGGTCCGTGGTAGCCAAAGCCGGGTGGTCCGAGTTTGGAGTCGCCACCGGTCCCGAGGGACGAGCGGCGCACGCGGTCAGCGCCGCTCAGCGCTCGACCACCTCCAGAGTCCAAAGACTTTCATTCAACCTAGGACCACCTCCTTTCTCTGGTAGCGACAGTTTGGCACAACTGTGACGTTTCGCGAGGGGAAATTCGGAGGCGGGTTCTTTAGGCCCGGTTGCGGAACACGTCGGGCGGGATCGGGTCCTGCTCCCGCCGCCGGGCACCGAGACCGGACAGGTACTGGTTGGGAAAGGGATGACCGGTATATCCGAGGTCGATGGCGGCGTTGAGTGTCCAGTACGGATCGGTCAGATGGGGTCTCGCCAGGACACAGAGGTCGGCCCGCCCCGAGACCAGGATGTTGTGCACATCGTCGATGCTCGACACCGCACCGACCGTCATTGTGGGAATGCCCACCTCGTTCCTGATCCGGTCCGAGTATGGGGTCTGGTAGAGCCGTCCGTAGTCGGGGTCGGCCTCCACCGTGGTCTGACCGGTCGAAACGTCGATTAGGTCACATCCCAGGTCCCTCAGGGCGGCCGCAAAGGCGACGGCGTCGTCGCCATCAAACCCGCCGTCTACCCAGTCGGTCGCCGAGATCCGAACCGACATCGGCTTGTTGTCAGGCCACACCTCACGCACCGCGGCGAACACTTCGAGCGGGTATCGCATCCGGTTCTCCAGCGATCCGCCGTAGTCGTCGCTTCGTTGGTTGGCGAGGGGGGTGAGGAAGCTCGACAGGAGATATCCGTGTGCGTAATGGAGCTCCAGAAGGTCGAACCCGGCCCGATTCCCCAGCGCCGCCGACCGCACATGCTGGGTCCGGACCAGGTCCATGTCGGCCCGGGTCATCTCCCGCGGCACCTGATTGTCGGGCCGGTAGCGGATCGGAGAGGGGGCCATGATCTCCCAGTTCCCCTCGTCCAGTGGGTCGCTGTCGCCCTCCCACATCAGCTTGGTCGAGCCCTTCCGTCCGGAGTGACCGATCTGGAGACCGATCCTGGCGTTGGTGTGGTTATGGATGAAGTCGGTGATCGAGGCCCAGTAGTCGGCTTGCTTCTCGCTCCACATACCGGTGCATGCCGGGCTGATCCGGCCCTCTGCTGAGACACAGGTCATCTCGGTCATGACCAGCCCGGCGCCGCCGACGGCCCGGCTCCCGAGATGGACCAGATGCCATTGGTTGGGCATGCCGTCGACCGCCGTGTACTGGTCCATAGGAGAGACAACGATCCGGTTGGCCAGCTCCAGGCTCCTCACCTTGAACGGGTGGAACATCGGTGGGACGGAAGGGTCGACAGGGTCCGGACAGTGATGTTCCGACGCGGCGTACCAGGCATCGACCGCCGACATGTACCCGCCATCACGCAATCGGAGATTGTCGTAGGTGATGCGCTGGCTGCGCGTGAGCATGCTGAACACGAACTGCTCCGGGTCCATGCTCCGGTAACGGTCGGCTCCCTCGAACCAGCGCAGACTGGCCCGGGCAGCCCGTTGCAGACTCTCCACTTCCGGGCGCCGTTGCTCCTCATACCGCTCCAGCGCGATCTCGAGCGGGGTGTCGTCGAGGACGAGGTCGGCAAGGGCGATCGCGTCCTCCATGGCGAGCTTGGTCCCCGAGCCGACGGAGAAGTGGGCGGTGTGGATGGCATCTCCCATCAGCACCACATTCCCTTGATGCCAGCGCTCGCAGGTGATGGTGGGGAACTGGAGCCACCGGGAGTTGTTCCCGAGAAGCTCCTGACCGTCGAGATGCCCGGCGAACACCTCCTGACAATGCCCGAGCGCGAACTCGTCGCTCATCCCGGGCGGAAACACCTGGTCCTCGGTCTTGTCGAAACCGAGGGCAGCCCAGGTCTCGGGGGGCATCTCCACGATGAATGTGCTGCCCTCCGCGCTATACGGGTAGATGTGAGCCCACACCATCCCGGTGGGTGTGTCCTCGAAGATGAAGTTGAACTCGTCGAAGACCTTCGGCGTCCCAAACCAGATGTACTTGTTCTGGCTCGGCTCCACGGAGGGAGCCAGATGATCTTCCAGCTCCCGGCGCACCAGGCTGTTGGCTCCGTCGGCGCCCACCACGAGATCGGCCGGGGGCAGATCGGAGAGGCTCCTCACATCGATGGAGAACCGGAGATCCACGCCCAGGTCCCGAGCCCTGGCGGTGAGGATCTCGAGAAGGTCCTTGCGGCTGGCAGCAGCGAACCCATGACCGCCCGAGACGAACTCGCGACCGCCCGGATGATGGACCCTGATGTCACCCCAATGCCTGAAGGTTCCGGTCAGTGCGTCATGAGACGGCTCGTCGGCCTGGGCGAAATGGTCGAGCGTCTCATCGCTGAATACCACTCCGAAGCCATATGCGTCTTTGGGGGTGTTGCGCTCGAGCAATGCGACCGAGAAGTCCGGCCTCGACTTCTTCAAGAGAATCGACAGGTAGAGACCGGCTGGCCCACCACCGACGATGACGACGCGTAGAGATTCATTGCTCATGTTGGCTGTGAGGCCAACGCTAGAGGGTGGAGGGGCTCTACAGCCGGAGACTCCCGAAGAACCCGTCCCACCACTCGCCGAGGGCGTCGAGGGTGTTGCTGAGCGACCAGAGGAGCACGATGACCAGGCCCACGAAGAGCACGATCGTTGCCAGGCTTCTGACCCGATACAACTGGCGCTGTTCGGTGTCCTCCATATACGACGGTTCGACCACCGGTGGGATGGGCGCGGTCAACAGGTAGGGCTCCGGTGGGCTGATGAAGGCTGGCTCGGGTGTGCTTCGCATTGCGGTGACCCCAACGGGCTCTGGACGTAGAGAGAACGGTTCAAACATATCGTCTGGTTCCCGTTCCGGTGCGGGCGCGGGCCCGGCCGCCTTCTCGAGATGCTCCTGGAACTCGGCCTCGAGCCCGGAGTCGGCGTCGAGCGGGAGCTCAGGATCGTCTCCAACCGGTCCGGGCACCGCCTCAACCACCACGAAGGAATCGGGTGTCGGCACCACCTCGGCGGTGTGGACCGACCGGTTGGGCTCCGATTCGTCCATTTCATCCTCGAACACGGCGATCGGGTCGTCCATTGGTAGCGGTAGCGGGGCGAGACTGGCCAGCGCTTCCTCAACGGTCGGCTGGGTCTCCTCCTCCGGGGGTTTCTCTACGCCGGCCTTCTCGAACAGGACTTGGTCATCGAGATCGAGGATGGCGGCAAGAGCGAGGATCACCGATGAGTCGGTCGGGATGGAGACGTCGCGTTCCCAACTTCGAATCGAGCTGGCCGAGCGACCGACCAGTTCACCTAGCTGCGCTTGACTCAAGCCCAGCCTTGTCCGGCGGTAGCGAACGGATCTTCCAAACGAGCGCTCGGGCATCTCGACCTGATGGTACCGATGTCCTGTACTAGCTCAATGGGGTGTCCCCTTCATGGTCATCGCCAGGGGCACCTATCCTCCCCCGCGGAGGCGTCCGGACGCCTGGTGGGTCCCCCGGTCTTCAAAACCGGTGAGGGGTCTGAACGGCCCCTGGCGGGTTCGATTCCCGTCCGCCTCCGCCATTCTCGCTAGTCATTGAAGTCGGCCGGCTGCTACGTAGCATTTCCCCATGGAAGTCGCGATCATCGCCCTCGCCGTCGTTGGGCTCGTGTTCGCCGGAATCGCCGTCAACCAGGCGAAGCCAAATGTGATCGCACAACGAGTGCCCGGGCACCCCGACATCTTCGAGTTGTGGAACGAGGGGCCGGGGACCGCGATCATCATCCACGCCGACGTCATGTCGCCGGGGTTCCCCCAAGGGGTATCGATAGAAGACGCGCGAGCCGCCATACCCGGCCTCTCGGTCGACGAGAGGATCAGACGTGATGCGAGCCCGTGGGCAAAGGGCTCAACCTTGGACCCACTTCGCCGCTTCGAGATCCACCTCCCGTCGGCAACCACGTTGCGAATCGCCTACCGAGCAGAGGGCGTTCTCGGATCGATGGCCACCTCCACTGTCCTCGTGGAAGGTGGCCACTAAGGTCACATCGGCGTCCTCTTCGATTAGGACCTTTTACCCTCCAACGGCGCCACTCCCTCGGATAGGTTTGGATCATCCAACCAAGGGAAGGTTCAAGTCATGAGGAAGGCAGCTTCGATCGCCTCGATCATCATCGGCGTCCTGCTCGTCATCGGTGGTGTGGCAACGTGGGTTGTGGTCGCCGACACCCTATCCGACCAGCAGATCACGACCTCCGACGACGCCTGCCTCCCTGGCCGGACCGTCGCCGACCCCTTCACCGCCTATTGCCAGGCAAAGGTGATCGAGACGCACACTCTCGAATCGACCGGCGGCAAGTACTACGCAGAGCTCGATCGGGAGGACCCGCTGCGTGAGATTGCCCTGACCTCGTCATTCCTGCAGGCCTCGCTGTTCACATCGATCCTGGCCTTCGGTGTGGCGGCGATGGCGGTCGGCATGGGTCTGCTGTTCGTCCTGATCGGGATGGGGATAAGAGAAGTCGAACAGCGAGTCGGATCCGGGACCACCTAGATCCTCACGCCGGTCGGGTCAGCTCTGTTCGATCGGCTGAAAACGGATGAAGGGGGCGGTGTCGACCCAGCGGTCGAGAGCCGCAATCACCCGGTCCGGATCTGATCCCCAGCTTTCGATCAGCGCCCGGGTGAGGATTCTCGCCCGCTCTCCCTTGTCCGGCTCGGGCTCGCCCCGAACCGGGAGGTCTGCGGAGACCCCCCGCTTGAGATGGAGAGTGAACTCGGGATTGGCCTCGATGTTGGCCTGCCAGTCACGTTTGAACCCGGGTCGACCGGTCAGATAGAGCTGTCCGTCGAACTGATGGAAATAGATCTCGATGCGCCGGGGCAACCCGGTCTTGCGGCCGATGGTTGTTATGTCCGCCACTCCGCCACGAGAGAGTGCCTCGGTCACGGCTGGATCCATGGACCTTCGAACAGTCGCGACCGCGGGCTTGTTCCCGACAGGTAACTTGCCGTACTCATGGGCCAGAGAATTCAGGTCGAGTCCGCGCTGATGGGCGAGGTCGCACTCTTCTCGCTCGACCGCTCGCTCACCGGGCAGGACGGGCTCAGTTTCTACGTCGACACGGTCGACGGTGACGAGCCGCCCGGTGACCTGGCACATCGTCTCTTTTCGGCCGACGATCAGATCGATCACGTTCAGATCCTGTCCAACACCGTCACCGTGCACCGTCGAGATAAATGGGATCCCGAGACGACGGACCGGGCGTCGGAGATCATCTCCAACCTGTTTATCCACTACTCGCCGGAGCTCACGATCCCTGATGAGGAGGACTTCGAGAGGTTGCGCGCCGAGTATTACAACGCCACTCTCAGCCACATCCGTGCCCACAACGAGGAGTTGTGGGTGATGAGGGTCACACCTGACCAGCCGATCGATGCTTTCCAACCAGGGCAGTACACCACGCTCGCCCTCGGTTACTGGGAGCCGAGAGCCGATCAGGCCATCGAGGAATTCAGTGGCGATAAAGAGAAGAAGCTGGCGAGACGGTCCTACTCGGTCTCGAGCTCGATGATCGACGAGTCCGGCGAGCTGCTGCCAGCCCACACCGAAGACGTCGAGTTCTACATCGTGAAGGTGAAGCCAGGTGAGGAGGAGATCCCGGCGCTGACGCCACGGCTCTTCATGAAGAGTGTCGGTGATCGTCTGTTCATGGGCAGGAAGTTCACCGGGCACTACACGCTCGACGGGGTTGGGCCTACAGACAGCGTGGTTTTTTTGAGCACGGGGACCGGAGAGGCGCCTCAGAACGCGATGACGGCAGAGCTGCTTCGGCGGGGCCACCAGGGACGGATCCTCAATGCGGTCACCGTCCGCTATCGGAACGACCTGGCGTACACCGCGCAGCAAGCCGTGCTCGAAGGCCGGTATCCGGATTACCACTATCTGGCGGTGACCACCCGGGAGCCCGAGAACGAGGGCCACAAGGTCTACTTCCAGGACTTGATCGAGTCAGGGCGCCTCGAGGAGGATCTCGGTGCGACGTTGGACCCGGTAAACACCCATGTCTTCCTTTGCGGCAATCCCTCGATGATCGGTCTCCCCAAATGGACAGATGAAGAAATGGCCTTTCCCGAGACACTCGGGGTGTGCCAGCAACTGCACGAGCGTGGCTTCACCATCGACCACCGCAAAGACCGGGGCAACGTCCACTACGAGGAGTACTGGAAGGACCGCTGACCCCGGTTGATACAACGAACCTGAGGTTCTGCGTTTCACATGTGTTACGAACCGTCTCGAGTTCGAGATCACCCCATCTGCTCTTGGTGAACCTGAGACCGCTCGTTTCATATCTGAAACGGGGAACCTCAGGTTCGGAGTTTCAGGTCCGGGCGGAGGTGGTCCGTTCCCGACGTTGGGCCTCGGCCACGGCGATGGCGGTCATGTTGACCACGTCGGTGACAGAGGCGTCGCGCTGCATGACGTGAACCGTCTTCGAGAGCCCGCTGAGGATCGGCCCGATCACCTCTGCGTCACCCAAACGGTTCAACAGTTTGTAGGCGACATTTGCGGCGGTGAGGTTGGGGAACACCAGCACGTTGGCGGCACGGGTCAGTGGTCCCGACGGCCGGCGGTCGGCCAGAAGCTCGGGCATGACTGCGGTGTCGGCCTGCATCTCCCCGTCGACAGGAATGTCGGGTCGCGCCAAACGGAATAGCTCCACCGCCCGGCGCACCCTGGCCGGCTCGCTCCCCCCCGCCGATCCGAAGTCGGAGTAACTGATGAACGCCACCCGGGGATCCCGGGAAAAATCCTCTTCGGCGGTCGTGGCGGCGGCGAGGGCGATTTCGGCCAGTTGCTCCGCAGTTGGCTCGATGTTCACCGCGCAGTCGGTGAAGAAATACGGCGTCCCCCTGATGACCACCAGGTAGACCGAGCTCACGATCGACCGGCCTTCCTCGACCTGGAGCACTTGGAGAGCAGGACGGATCGTCTCGGGGTAATAGGTGGTCAGCCCGCCGATGACGGCATCGGCCTTGCCCTCCCTCACCATGAGACAGGCGTACATGTCCGGGTCCTCGGTCAACTTCTTCGCCGTCTGCAGCGACAAACCCTTGTGTCTCCGCAACTGCTCCAAGACCGCGGCATATCGGTCCCGCTCGCCCTTCTCCTGGATAGGGTCGACAACCTCGATGCCGTCGATCGAGATCCCCGCATCTTCAGCAAGCGACTCGATACGTGCGCCGTCGCCGAGCAGGATGGCGCTGGCGATCCCTTCGTCGGTCACCCGGCGTGCGGCTCGGATCATGCGGACATCGTCGGCGTGCGGGTAGACGACCTTCTTCGGGTGCTCCATCGCCCGCGTGGTGATGGCGTTGATCAACTCATGGGACGCCCTGAATCGTGTCTGGAGCTGGGTGATGTACTCGTCGAAGTCCTCGATCGGCGCCCGCGCCAAGCCTTCCTCCATGGCAGCCCTGGCCACGGCCGGGGCCACACGCCACAACACACGTGGATCGAAGGGCTTGGGAATGAGGTATTCAGGGCCGAACTGCAGACGCTCGAGGTCGTACGCCCTGAGGACCGAGTCAGGTACCGGCTCACGGGCAAGGTCGGCGAGGGCATGGACCGCGGCGATCTTCATCCCCTCCGACACGGCTCGAGACCTGACGTCGAGGGCACCACGGAAGATGAACGGGAAACCGAGGACGTTGTTGACCTGGTTCGGGTAGTCGCTCCGACCCGTGGCCATGATCACGTCGGAACGTGCCGCCTTGGCATCGGGATAGGTGATCTCCGGGTCCGGGTTGGCCAGGGCGAACACGATCGGAGCGTCCGCCATCGACTGGATCATCTCCTTGGTGACGGTTCCGGCTATCGAGACGCCGACAAAGGCATCGGCCCCAACGAGAGCGTCCTCCAGAGTTCGGGCGTCGGTGTCTCGGGCGAGCTCCCGCTTGATGTCGTTGAGATCGTCACGACCGGTGTGGACCACACCCTTGGAGTCCACCATCAAGACGTTGTCGGGATCGACACCGAACTCGACGAAGAAGCGGGCGCAAGCGATCCCGGCCGCCCCAGCGCCGGCAAACACGACCTTGGTCTTGGCAATGTCGCGTCCGGTCAGTTCGAGGGCGTTGAGGAATGCCGCGCCGCCGATGATGGCGGTGCCGTGCTGGTCGTCGTGAAACACGGGGATATCGAGCCGCTCGCGCAGTGTCTGCTCGATTTCGAAGCACTCGGGCGCCTTTATGTCCTCGAGGTTGATCCCACCCACGGTGGGCGCCAACAGCTCACAGAACTTGATCACATCTGCGGGGTCTTTCGCGTCGATCTCGAGGTCGAAGACATCGATGTCGGCGAACCTCTTGAACAGAACCGCTTTGCCCTCCATCACCGGCTTGCTGGCCAGGGGACCGATGTTCCCCAAGCCAAGGACTGCCGTCCCATTGGACACCACGGCCACCAGGTTCCCCCTGTTGGTGAATCTGAAGGCGGCGTCGGGGTCGTCGGCAATGACGAGACACGGCTCAGCGACACCGGGGGTGTACGCCAGACTCAGATCGGACTGGGTCGCCGTAGGCTTTGTCGATCGGATTTCGATCTTGCCCGGCTTTGGCTGCTCGTGATAGTCCAGCGCTTCGGAGAAAGTGCGTTTGTCGCCCATGTGCCGCAGCCTATAGGGACGAACCAGCCGGAAAGTCCACCGCGTGGCGACAGCCCCGGCCGACTCCCTTGCCGTCCGACTTTGCCCGAGGGTCGCCTCGCCGGTTCGGCTTCCCAAAGCAGGGGATCAAGGCAAGCCTCTCCCCCACGATCGGTTGGTCTCTCGGGCAAACAGACGCCGGTCGGCCGGAGCTTCCGCCGCGCAGCAAGGCAGCCTCGCATCTCAACCAGAATTCCCCTTGACCAGTACACATGCGACAATTGGGCAGCGAATGGCTACGACCAACCTGCCAATCTTCCAGGACAACGGCTACAAGGTCATGGCCGGCTGGCGGGTCGGTCATGCACCCGAGGAGTCGACAACGCGTTCCGGGCTCCTCGTTCCCATGGGCACCAAGGACGGCAACGACGCCCTGGCTCTCGTCGACGTGAAGACGGGTCAGCGATTCTGGGCGGTGCCAACGGGTGCGTGGCGATTCATTTGGCCGGCCAGCGGCAAACCGGTGATCGCGGTCCGTGAGTCGCAGATCATCGCCGAGGAAGAGCTCGAGCATGTCGGGGACGAGGGCCAGTACCTCTGAGCACCAGAAATCACCCCGCATCGCAGGCGAGATCCAGCCAAGATCGTCCGGCCAATCGCCCACAAGACACATGACCCAAGAACGCGCATCCCGCCGCCGCCGCCGTCTGACGGCAACCGTCACCGACCTCGAAGTCGCAATACAGCGCGCCTTCCTGGTGGGAGTCGAGTTGCCTGAGATGAACACGATCGATGCCGAGCGAAGCCTCGATGAGTTGGCCCTCCTCACCGATACCGCCGGTTCGGAGCCGGTCGACCAGGAGTTGGTTCGACGCGCCCGCATCGACCCTGCCACCTACATCGGATCGGGTAAGGCCGAGGAGCTGGCCTCAGTCACCCAGGCACTCGACATCGACGTCGTCGTCTTCGACAACCAGCTGACACCGGCCCAACAACGCAACCTACAAAAGCTGTTCGGATGCGACGTTGTCGACCGGGAAGGGCTGATCCTCGACATCTTCGCTCAGCATGCCCACACCAAGGTCGGTGCCCTTCAGGTGGAGCTGGCCATGAACCGTTACAACCTCCCCCGGCTCAGGGGCAAGGGGACGAGTCTGTCCCAACAGGGCGCCGGGGTCCTCGCACGCGGTCCCGGTGAGACCAAGCTCGAGACCGATCGGAGACGCATCCTGCAACGGATCTCGAAGCTGGAGCGTGAGCTGAAAGAGACGGTCGGACATCGAGAGACACAACGCAAGTCCCGGAGGCGCTCGGAGATCCCCCAGGTCTCGATCGTCGGCTACACCAACGCTGGCAAGTCGACGCTCCTCAATGCACTCACCGACGCCGGGGTGCTCGTCGAGGATCGGCTGTTCGCGACACTCGACTCCACGGTGCGCCGACTCGAGTTGCCCAATCGCCGCTGGGTGCTCGTCGCCGACACGGTCGGCTTCGTCCGTCGCCTCCCCCACCATCTGGTCGAGGCCTTCCAATCGACCCTTTCCGAGGTCGCCGAGGCCGACCTTTTATTGCATGTGGTGGACGGGACCGATGAGGAGCCTGCCGGCCAAATCGCCGCCGTAAGGGAGGTCCTCAACGAGATAGGCGCGTCGGAGGTGCCCGAGTTGATCGTGTTCAACAAGTCCGATGAGATGTCGGAGACAGCCCTGAGGCGACTTTCCAACCTCTATCCCGACAGCGTCGTCGTCTCGGCCCTAAAGGGTGTCGGGCTCGCGGAGCTCCTGTTGAAGGTCGGGGACCTGTTGGAGCGGGCAATGGTCACCCTCACCCTCGAGATTCCCTACTCGCGCGGTGACCTGGTGGCCGCCGTCCACCGGGTGGGTGAGGTCATCGAGGAGAAACACGATGACAACGGGATGATCCTCGAGGTGAGGGTCCCCGAGACGGCCCGAGCCCAGTTCGTCGAGTTCAGTCGCTGAAGGCGAGGGCTGCAGCGCCGACGATCCCGGCGTTGTTGCCCAGGGCGGCACGGATGGTCCTCACACCGTCGAAGGTGACGTGAGAAGCGAATTCATCCCAGTAACGGGAAACGCCGCCTCCGATGACGATGAGATCCGGCGTGAATACCTCCTCGGCGAGCACGAGAAACTCCCGAGCTCTCCGGCCCCATTCGTCCCAACTGAGGTCCTCGGCCCGTCTGGCCTTGGCCGAGTAGTACCGCTCGGCTGGGCGAACCCCGTTGAGCTCCAGCTGACCTACCTCGATGTTTGGCACCAGCTTGCCGTCGAGAAGCAGTGCGCTCCCGATTCCGGTGCCGAAGGTGAGGACCAGGACCTTCCCACCCTCCCCTTTTGCCGCCCCGTAACGAACCTCGGCCAGACCGGCGGCGTCGGCATCATTGATCATTCGGATCTCCCGACCGACCACGGGCTCGAACACGTCGAGTGCGTTGACTCCGATCCACGACTTGTCGATGTTGTTGGCGGTCGAGACCAATCCGCGGCGGAGGACAGATGGGAAACCCATTCCGATGGTCCCGGGAGCGTCGAGCTGATCTACCAGCTCCTTCACGGCACCTGCCACCGCGTCCGGGGTCGATGGCTCCGGGGTGTCGAGCCTCAGTCTCTTGCTCACCAGCTCGCCTGTCTCCACGTCGACTATCCCGGCCTTCACGCCGGAACCACCTACATCGACTCCAACCCTTGTTGACACGGCGAGCGAGCCTAAACCTCCAGCGCTGACTGGTGCCAAATCGGGACGCACTAGCCTCGAAACCAATGAGCGACAAGGCAGATATCGCGGTGGTCGGTCTTGGGGTGATGGGGGCCAATCTCGCCCTGAACCTTGCCGACAACGGTTACAAGGTGGTTGCCTACAACCGCACACAAACGGTGACCGACGAGTTCGTCGCCGGCGAGGCCGGGGACTTGGGGAT
>CAZRID010000011.1:0-20645 GCA_964600055.1 uncultured Acidimicrobiaceae bacterium | reverse complement strand
GCGTGTGGGGTGTAGCTGTTCGCTTCAGCCCATCGTCATCCGACCCGCGAGGGGCGGTGATGATGGTGGACGTGGGCGAAGAGCCGGTTCATGTCGAATATGAGCTTACGGTATTGGGCGCAGATGGCAACTCCGAGTCTTTCAGCCACACACCTATTGCGCCGGGCTGCATGGTGCCAGACAGGGCGAAAACTCCAATAGACGCCCTGCGGCTCCATGCCCCGGAAGGCTTCGCCGAGGTCTTGGGCACACCGTTTCCGCTCATCGCGGTTTCCCTTCCCTCACCCAGAGCGAGATGCTCGTCGGGCGAAGTGTGGCGCTAACCACTCCGGTCAGATCGGGGATGAGCTCGTCGAAGTCAGTCTGATCCCGTAGCCGGCCGGTGAACTCGTCGACCAAACGCTGGGCGTCGTAACGCTGCCGGTCGAAGCGGCGGTCCACCCACCGCTGGACCCGATGACGAACCGGGTTGAACACCGCGGCGGCGGCAAGCGTCGACCCGGCCACCGTCAGCGGCGACCCTCGTCCAATGAGCGAACGGAGCCCGAGCACCCCGAGGGAATACACCGCCGCCAGGACCGCCACCACCACCGTGTAGGAGACAGTGCGTCGAACCAATCGGCCGAGGTCGTAGAGGCGATAGCGGAGGATCGCCACCATGATGGCGATCGGAATGAAGACGAAGGCGATGCTCACCGCGGCGTAGATGTCGTCCCCAATCGAGGGCCTGCCCATGAGGTCGGTTATGACGATCGCCGTCAACTCGGTCAGTATCAAAGTCGCCATGAGCAGGGTGAGCGCGGCAACCACCCAGGCCAACTGGGCCCTTCGCTCGCCGGTACTCCGCCGGAAGCGGACGACAAGAGATACTGCCCCACCCACCAATAGCAACAGCGTTCCGACGTACCCAGCCGCCATCACGGCGTCCCATACCGGGCCAACCTGAATCTCGCCTTGCAGCACGGTCATGGTTAACCCGACGACCTCCCCCAGCACAAAGACCCCGAGCACGATCACAACCCAACGGGCCAGAGTGGCCCGCCACCCGGTCCACGAGTCCAGACGGCCTGTGGGGAACACCAGCGTGATGTAGGTGAACAGGGCGAAGACCGAGGTCCAGGGGGCATTCACGTCCCGAATCTCCGGTGGCATCCCGGGTAACCCGTTCAGGGCCAGAGCGAGGACAAGTCCGGTGACCATGAGCAGCCATCCCATCCGATGCCATCTGGCACGCAGCAGAATCAGGCAGCCCACGGCGAGGAATGGCACAGCGAAGATCGCGCTTTCATCGCCGAGCACCGGCACCGAGGCAGCGATGAGCAGCCCCAGCAATAGCGGTCGGGCTACGTTTCATGGTTGTGTCGGTCGTCACCGAGGGCTTAGCCATGGGCTCGTCGACGCCACGAAGCTAGGGGACGGTCGTTCCGGAAGCGTTACGGCTCACTATCGCACTGAACGGCCGGCCCCAGTGCACCGTTACCCTTCGGCCTCCATGACGAGAAACGTCCCCGAAAAGCCGGCCCTCGAGGGTCTCGAGGAGAAGTGGATGGAGCGATGGGAGTCCGATGGGACTTATCGATTCGACCGCTCCAAGAGCCGCGACGACATATTTGCCATCGATACCCCACCCCCCACGGTGTCAGGGTCGCTGCACATGGGATCGGTATTCGGGTTCGTGCAGACCGACGCCGTCGCCCGTTATCAGCGGATGAAGGGGATGGAGGTCTTCTACCCGATGGGCTGGGACGATAACGGGCTTCCCACCGAGCGCCGGGTGCAGAACTTCTACGGGGTTCGCTGTGACCCGACTCTTCCCTACGAGCCTGATTTCACACCCCCGGAGAGCCCGCCCGACCCACCTATCTCGATCAGCAGGCGCAACTTCATCGATCTCTGTCACGGGCTGACCGCAGAGGACGAAAAGGTGTTCGAGGGCCTCTGGAGAAGACTCGGGCTCTCGGTGGACTGGACCCAGAGCTACGCAACCATCGACGCCCATTGCCAGCGCACCAGTCAGAAGGCGTTCCTACGCAATCTGGCACGTGGTGAGGCCTATTCCCAGGAGGCGCCGGTTCTATGGGATATCGACTTCAAGTCGGCAGTGGCTCAGGCAGAGCTGGAGGATCGGGAGCGGCCTGCCGCCTATTACCGGGTGGCGTTCGAGAAGCCCGACGGGACCGCCCTCCACATCGAGACGACCAGACCCGAGTTGATCGCGGCATGTGTTGCACTCGTCGCCCATCCCGACGACGAGCGATACCAACCACTGTTTGGTTCGACGGTCGAGTCCCCGCTCTTCGGTGTGGAGCTTTCCGTGGTCTCCCATGAGCTTGCTGAGCCGGACAAGGGGAGTGGCATCGCCATGATCTGCACCTGGGGGGACACCACCGATGTCACGTGGTGGCGTGAGCTCGATCTCCCCACCCGGGCCATCATCCAGCACAACGGCCGTCTGACCGAGGAGATCCCGGAGTGGATCGAGACGACGGCGGGAAGGGCCGCCTACTCCCAGATCGGAGGTCTGTACCCGAATCAGGCGCAGCGGAAGATGGTGGAGCTCCTTACCGAGTCGGGAGACCTGGACGGGGAGCCACGCCAGATCACGCATCCGGTCAAGTTTTACGAAAAGGGTGATCGGCCGCTCGAGATCGTGTCCAGTCGGCAGTGGTATATCCGCAATGGTGGCCGTGACCCGGAGCTCAGGGCACAACTCCTGAAACGGGGCGAGGAACTGGACTGGATCCCTGGATTCATGGGAGTCCGCTACGAACATTGGGTCAACGGGCTCAACGGTGACTGGCTCGTGTCCCGTCAGCGGTTCTTCGGGGTTGCCATTCCCATTTGGTACCCGGTCAGAGCCGACGGCGACATCGACCATGAAAGCCCGATCCTCCCCGACGAGGAGTCGCTTCCCATTGACCCCACCTCGGAGACTCCGCCCGGGTTCGAGGAGACCCAGCGCGGCCAACCCGGTGGATTCGTCGGGGACCCCGACGTCATGGACACCTGGGCCACATCGTCACTCACCCCCCAGATCGCAGGGCATTGGGATGACGATCCCGACCTGTTTCAGCGAGTCTTTCCCATGGACGTCCGTCCCCAAGGACCGGAGATCATCAGGACCTGGCTCTTCTCGACACTTCTTCGATCCCATTACGAGCATGGAGCGCTGCCCTGGGCCCACACCACCATCAACGGATGGATCCTCGACCCCGATCGCAAGAAGATGTCGAAGTCCGTTGGCAACGTCGTCACTCCGACTCCCCTGATCGAGGAGCACGGCTCGGAGGCAGTCCGCTACTGGGCTTGCAACGGCAGGCCCGGCACCGACACTGCGGTCGACTTCGGTGTGATGAAGATCGGTCGCCGTCTGGCGATGAAGCTGCTCAACGCTTCCAGGTTCGTCCTCGGGTTTGCCGACGATGTTGCCCCGTCGGCCATCACCGAACCATTGGATCGATCGATGCTGGCCGCTCTCTCGGAAACGACGTCACAGGCGACTCGAGCCTTCGAGGGGTTTGACTACGCCCGAGCCCTCGATGTCACCGAACGCTCGTTCTGGATCTGGACCGACGACTACTTGGAGTTGGTCAAAGGGAGGGCATACGAAGGCGGGGACCTCGGTGGCTCGGCCCATGCCGCCCTTCAACTGTCGCTGAGTGTCTATCTGCGCCTCTTTGCGCCGTTTCTCCCGTTTGTCACCGAGGAGGTGTGGTCCTGGTGGCGTGAAGGATCGGTGCACCGGGCCCCGTGGCCGGGGGCAGGAGAATTGATTGACGTTGCGGGGGATCCATCGGTCCTGGCGATTACGGGCGAGGTCTTGTCGTCGGTCCGACGGGCTAAGTCCGACGCCAAGGCGTCGATGCGGGCCGAAGTGGTGTCCATCTCCATCTCCGCAGATCCCGATTCACTCGCCCTGATCCGACAGGCCGAGGCCGACCTCATGGCGGCGGCGCGGGCGGAGAAGATCGTCTACTCGGAAGGGGACTATTCGGTCGAGTCGGTTCTCGCTGAGACCTGACGCATGGGATCTTCTTCGTTTCTTGTCAGAGTGACCGTGCAGAATCGACCCCATGGCTCCGACGATGTTCTCCGAGCTGTTGCACCTGAAGCGCAATGACAAGGTTGTATGCGAGGAAGGGCAACCAAGTTGCGCTATATGCACCTCTAGACTAGAGTTGCATCCATGCAGCAACCGACAGTGTGGGTGGCGGCCTTGATCGGCGACATGGTCGCCTCCCGAGAGGCGCCGGATCGGCTCGAGTTGCAGCGGCGGGTCGACTCGGTGCTCGCAGTGGTGGACGACAAGGTCGGAGGCAGACCTGCCTTCACCATCGGCGACGAGTTTCAGGCTCGATACCCGACCCTGGGTGAGGCGGTGGAAGCTTCACTCCAACTCCACCTCCGCACGATGGACGTCACCCGCCTGCGAATCGGAATCGGGTGGGGTGAGTTGATAGCCGAGGACCCGGATCGATCGCCCTTTGCCCAAGATGGTCCATGCTGGTGGCGGGCCCGAGAGGCGATAGAGGCGGTCGATCGCTCGGCCAAGGGCCGTGCCCCAGAGTTTCGGACTGCGGTGCGCACCGAGACCGCGCTCGATCCGCTGCTCAATGACTACCTCCTCCTCCGGGACACCTTGCTCGGCGGCCTTGACGGGGTCGACGCTCAGATCGCCATCGGGCTTCTCGAGGGAATCAGCCAGACCGAGTTGGCCGGAAGACTGAGGGTCAACAAGAGCTCGGTGAGCCGGCGGGCCAATACCCATGGGATCCTGGCCCTGGTCGAGGCGAGGGGCATCGGAAGTCCACCGCTGTCCCGGTCATGAGAGCCGAGGTCGTGATAGCGGTGTTGGTTGGCGGGCTCCTGCTCACGACGCCGTCCAACTGGCTGGTCAGGTTCGTCCTCCATCTGGCCCGCAAGGAACCACCGGCCATTGCCAACCGGGCCGGACGCTGGATCGGAATCCTCGAACGGCTTCTCATCTACGTGCTCGTCTTGAGCGGCGCCGCCGCGGCGGCAGGTCTGGTGGTCGCCGCCAAGAGCATCCTTCGCTTCCCCGAGATCAGTGGCAAACCGGCCGCCATCGACCCCGAGTACGTTCTGATCGGCTCCTTGGCGAGCTGGCTTCTAGCCTTTTCCATCGGCGCTCTGGTGGTGTACCTCACAGGTTGAAGGCCTGGTTAGAACCAAGGTCATCGGTACCATCTGCCGGTGGACGCCGGATCTATCGGGTTGGTGGCGTTGTGGGGGTCTGTCATTGTCTCGGCCCTTGCCGTGGTCGCCCGGTGGCTGGCCCCGTCGAGGGAGTCGGCAACAAGCAGACTGCTCGGTTTGGCCACGTCACTGGCGGCCGTCTCGATATTTAGCCTGGTCTTTGCCCTGCTAAGCGGTGACTTCTCTCTGGACTACGTAGTCAGCACCACCAGCCTGGCCACGCCCTTGCCCTACCGGTTGGCTGCCCTCTGGGGGGCAATGGAGGGCTCTCTTCTGTTCTATTCCACGCTGACTCTTCTGGTTGGCTGGATCGCCGGCCGGCGCATCGACGGAGACTTGGCTGTCGTGGCTTCGCAGGTGATCGCTGTGGTCGGGTTCGGGCTCCTTTTGCTCACCGCGACGATGGCCTCTCCATTCACTGTGCTGGATGTGCCGGCTGTTGACGGTCAGGGCCTCCTCGCCATCCTCCAGCACCCGGCCATGGTCTATCACCCACCCCTCCTCTATCTGGGGCTGACCTCGCTGGTGGTTCCTTTTGCGGTGACCGTCGCCGCTGTGCTCCGCGGTCGTGTCGATCGTGCCTGGATCCGCCTCACTCGCCGGTGGCTCCTGGTGCCATGGACATTGCTGACCATCGGCATGGTCGCCGGGGCCAACTGGGCCTATGTCGAGTTGGGATGGGGAGGCTTTTGGGCATGGGATCCGGTGGAGAACACGTCATTGATGCCGTGGCTGGCCGCGACCGTCTTTCTCCACACGTCTCGCATCCAGTCGCGCGATGGGCGGCTTGCACGCTGGAACGTGGGGTTTGCTCTGCTCCCGTTCGTCCTCACCCTTCTCGGGGTCTATCTGACCCGCTCCGGGGCCACGGGCTCGATCCATGCCTTTGCCGAGTCGGCCGTGATCGGTCGGATCCTGCTGACCACGGCTGTCATCGGTTTGGTACTCGCTATCTGGCTCACCCTTCGCACCGACCGCGGTGAGCCATGGGAGCGAGTGTCCCCCCTGGGTCGCGACACATGGCTGGCTGCCAACGGGGGCCTGCTCACCATCGCTCTTGTGTTCATCACCGTGGGATCGGCTTATCCCGCCTATCTCCAGGTCTTTCTGGGAGAGCGGGCGTTGGTCAGACCGGGCTTCTTCGTCACCGCCCTGCTCCCGATCGCAGTGCTCGTGGCCGTTGGCAACGCCTTTGCCTTCAGCACCGGATGGGTGCCGAAGGGGTTCTCCGCAAGACGCGTCGGTCTCTACGTCCTCATGTCGGTGATCGCCGGGCTCGGAGTCGTGGCAGTCTTCGTTGGCTCCCCGGTGGCTGCGGTCGCTCTCTTCGGGCTGGCCGGGGCTTCGGTGCTGATGCTCGGCGTCGACCTTGCCCGGAAGAAGCCTTCCGGCAGAATCCTCGCCGGGCACGTGGCTCACATCGGGATGGCGTTGGTCCTTGTGGGGGCGGCCGGCAGTTCACTGGGCGAGGACTTCGTGGCTGCGATGGGACCTGGTGAGACGGCGGAGCTGGACCGGTACACGATCGAAGTCGAGAGCATCGACACCGGTGAGGCCGACCGCTTCATCTTCGTCATTGCCGACATCGTGTTCACTCGAGGGGGTGCCGATGTCTTCAGGCTCACTCCTGAGATCCGGGCCTACGAGGATCAAGCGTTACCGGTGCCCGAGCCGGCCCTCCATTCGACGCCGCTCGAAGATGTGGTGGTGGCCATTTCCCGGGTGACCGAGGATGCCTCGGTCGTCGAGGTCAGTGTGTTTGTGCGGCCTCTGGTGCTCTGGGTGTGGGCGGGGGCGGTTCTGATTGCCCTGGCCGGTCTGGTCGCTCTCGTCTCGACAGGCGCAGGCGCCGCAAGGCGACGTCGATCGGCCACAACAGAGCAGCAGCCAGTAGGAACAACCACCTCAGGCTGACCTCACTGACGCCTTCTTCCAGACCTTCGGCCTCGAACGCCTCCGCGGCCGTTATCTCCCCACGGCCACCGGTGGTGAGCGACACGCTGCTCATCAGGTCGGGGTCCGACTCTCCGGGCAGGTATTCGGCGGCGAAGGATCGGGATGCGATGGCTGACATGATCACGGGCTCTCCCTCGGTGTTCTCCACGCCGACACCCACCGCATAGGCGCCACCCTGGCGTGCCGAAACCACAGCCTCAAACTCGAAGTCGGAGGTGCGCTCCAACCGCACCTCTTCGGACGTTCCGTCCGGGTAGCCGACACGGGCGACTGGGGAGGTGCCGGCCGGCCAGGCCTCGGCGCTTTCGAGCGTGATCGTCATCACCTCGTCGGCGATGCTCGCATCGACCCTTTGGCCCTCGGACCCGGTGAGGGGGAATGTCTCACGGACCACGTTGGACCAGAAGTCGGCGTATCCGTCCCAGCCGGCCCATTGCGCGGCCCACTTGTCGCCGGCGTCGCTGGTCCATGCCGTCACTTCGCCGAGCCCCACCCGCCACGAGGCGAGCAGCGGATCTGCGAACTCGCCCACCTGGAGCTGGACATCGGCGATCGGCTTGGCGGTGGTGGCGAGATAGCCGAGCAGGGCAGGGGAAGAGGCCAGATTCCTCACCGCGGCCGATGTGGAGGTGACCGACGGGTAGAACTCGCCTTCGTTGATGAAGGACCTCGAGGCGAGGCGCGCCTCCTTGACGAAGATCTCCGGGATCTCGTTCAGGTCCCGGCCGGGGTAGAAGCGCCCGTTGCCGGCCTCTGCCACCTGTTCCAACTCGTGAATAGCGCCCTCACCGGTGCCCACGACCGAGACGGTGATCCCCTCTTCTGCCAACGCCCGGGCCGACTCGACGAGATCGCCGACCGGCATCCCCTCGAAGCCCTCGATGTTCAGCTCCGAGGTGAACCCGTCGGTGAAGAGGATGATGTGCTTGAGCTCCTTGCTCGAGGCCCTCAGCGCCTCGGCCGCTTCCTCGAGGGCGGGGACAACACGGGTCTCCCCGAAGGGGCTGAGGCCTCCGATGCCGTCGCTGATGGTGTCCGAGGAGGGGAGAGCCTGGAGGGGCACGACCCATTGCTGCCCCCCGCTGAACGCAAGGATCCCGACTTCGTCGTTCTCGCCGAGAACCTCGACGGCCCGGGCGGCGGCCGCCTTGGAGATGTCAGTCTTGTTGACCCCGCCTTCGACGGTTTCCATCATCTGGCCATCTTGCTCCGAGCAGTGACATGCCCCCATCGACTCGCTGGTGTCGATCAGGAGCACCTCGGCCACATTCGCCTCCCGCTTTGCGTCTTGGGCCTCGGAGTCGACAGGCAACAGTGCCTCGAGCCCCGTGTCCTGGTAGCCGCCGAGGGCATATGAGTTCTCACCGCCGATCACGACTAGCCCGCGCCCCAGGTCTCTCACGTAGGTGTCAAGGACCTGGATGTCGGTGTCGGCGAGGTCCCGGGCGCTCACGTCGACCATGACCACTGCACGATGGATGGACAGCTCCTGTATGCCGGGCAGAGACTCCATGTCGGTCCTCACGACCACGAGGCCCTTGGACTCGAGGACGTCTCCGATGATCTGCCCCTGTCCCTCCTCGCCTTCGATGATCAGCACACTCGCCGGGCCCTGAACCTGGACCGCGGTGGTGGTGGAATCGTTCTGACGGGTTGAGTCGCCGGACACGTCGACACTGGCCGTGAGATCCTGAAGCCCGGGCGCGCCGGCGTCAACCGTGAACTGGAAGATGTTGCTCCCTGGTTGGAGGCTTGCCGTCTGGCGGCCGACCACCTCGCCGTCGGCGAGCAGCTCGACCTCACCCTGGGCCGACACCGATGACAGGACCTCGACTACTGCGTCGAAGGCCTCGCCCTCGTTGACCTCACTCGGGACGTCGATCGAGGCGATGGCGGCATCGGTTCGGGCCTCGGCCTCTACGGTGTGGACGTCGACCACCACCTCCAGCGCCTTGAGTCGGTCGATCTCCGCCGAGAGGTCGCCGGTGTTGGCGCGCCCGTCAGATACGAGAACGACGCGCTCCTTGGTCTCGCCGGTGAGAAGCGACTCGCCAAGACGGAGGCCACGGGCAAGGTTGGTGGCCGTCACGTCGACATCTCCGGTTCCCGTGTAGGGGAGGCCGCCCAGCGGCGTGGCAACCCGAGCATCGCCCCCGACCTCGACCACAGCCCACTGCCCGTCGCCGGCCTCGGTGAGGGCTGCGTCTACCCAGGCCCGGGATTCCCCAACCGAGTCGCCAACGGAGTCGGAGACATCGACGACGAAGACCGTGGTGACCGAGGCGTCAGATCGGTTGAAGACGGGATCCACCAGTGACAGGATCAGAAGCCCGACGATCACCAGCCTGACCGCCGTGCCCCACCGCCACTGCCGATTCGAGACACCTCTGGTGCGGCGACTGACCCAGTATTCGAACGCCAGCACCAGCAGGAGGGCACCGATGACCCACGGGAGAAGCGATCGCGCCACCTGCGCCGTGTTGGCGGCGTCGCCCGGGTCCACCTCGGGAGCAGGTCTGAGACCCGGCAGCGTGTTCAGCGGCGCGAGGTGGGACTCACCAGTGTCTGCGTTGACGGCGAGCACCACCGGCTCCTCGTCCTGGCGCTCGACAGTCCAGAACCCCGCCTGATCGGCGACGGGCTCGGACTCCCCGATGGGGACGACCTGACGGGTTCCTCTCGGATCGACGACTTGCCCGCCAAGCAATCCGACAGGAACGCGTTGGCCTACGGTCAGTGATTCGGCGGCCCCATCGGTCGAGGCGAGCTCGCCCACCATGCGACTCCCGATAATCGGGAAGGCGACATTGACCGGGAGGTTCGATTGCTCGAGCGTGAAGGCGATGTAGAAGAAGGCGACTCCGTTGGCCTCGGCTCGTACGATCAGTGGCGCACCGGGGGCACCGAGGAGCACGTCACCACTCTCGACGGTCACCACCTGTGCGTCGGCGATGGCGATCCGAGAAACGTCGACATCCTCGAGAAGGGGGTCGTCGGTCACCAGGGTCGGGATCGGGTCGTCAACCCGTCCGGTGGGGGTGATACCGGGGACGCCACCGGGTGTGTCGACTGCGATGAAGGGGATGGTGGGCTCGAGCGGCACCGCAACGCCTGCGTATATCTCGAGGTCGACCTCCTCTCCGGGCGCCACATCGAGGTCGACATCAGGGATGGCCGAGAGGAGTTGCTCGATGAAGAATGCGCCCTCACCGTGAACCCGAACCTTGAGGCTGCCAGGCAGGGGAGCCGCGACGAATCGCTGGTTGTCGAATGCGACCAGGTCCTCGCCGTCCAGATAGGCCGCAACCTCTTGCCCGAGGGGCAGCTCGAAGATCTCCTCGACCACCTGACCCGCGGGAATAGTCACCTCCCGCCGATCGACCGTCACCCCGTCGACATCCATCCTCACGGTCTGGCTGGCGTCGGGACCACCGGTTGACTCGATGGTCACCCGTGCCTGGAGACCGGCAGGCCCCGCTGTTACCGAGATGTCGGTAATGGCGCGGTTGGTGTCTGTCTCGCCCACCGGCTCGAACCTGGTTCCGAGTGGGGCCAGCTTCTGCTCGATCTCATCGAGGCCGCCGTCGGAGACGAGAACGAATCCCGTGGGCCTCTCGGCCGACACCAGCGACTCGGCGAGAGCGAACGCTGCCTCGTAGTCGGCATCAGCTGCCGAGGCTCTGATCGACGCCACCGCTCGACGGAATGCATCGACGTCTGTGCTCTCCTGGAGGAGGACTGTCGGGTTTGAGGACGCCATCACCACACTCGCAGCCCCGCCCTGTGGGATCTCGGCATGGAGCTCCTCGGCACGCTCCACGGCAGCGGCCAAGCGGTCTGGCGAGCCGTCGATAGCCGACATCGACCCGGAGGCGTCGACGATGAACACCGTGTGATCGGCCAGGTCGGCCATCTCTACCCGTGCCGGTTGAGAGAGGGCAAGCGCCAGGAGCAGCACCGCGAGGAGTTGCAGGATCAGAAGCAGGCTCCAGCGGAGCTTCTGCCATGGCTCAGCAGCGGTGATCGAATGCCTCAGGCCGTCCCAGTGGAACAACGACGAGACAGGGGTCGGTGGCCGGCGCGGGGTCAGCATGTGCAGGATGACGATCGGCGCCGCCAGCAGCAGCGCCGCCAGGCCGATCGGGGCGAGCAGTGTCACCGGAGCACTCCAGCGTCACGCCAGGAGGTGAGTAGCAGTGCCTCGATGTCCTGGTCCGGGTTGATCGGCACGTAGACGCCACCCACACCGTGGCTGTTGGAGCGAACGAGGGTCTGCCATTCGGAGACACGATCCCGGAACGCCTGCGCCACTTCATCGGTGACACTCACCGTCAGACGCTCGCCACCTTCGCGATCGACCAGCATCAGGTCACCTGTGAACTCCGGGGCAACGTCCTCTTCGGCGAGGATGTGAAACACGGTGAGGTCGGAGCCCGAGGCGCGGAGACGCATCAGTGCCTTCCACTCGGGTGTCAGGAGGTCACTGATCACGACCGTGATGCCGGGAGGGCCGGATCGGCTGAGGAGATGACCCGCGGCCTGGGCAAACGGTGTCAGCCCTCTGGGTTCCAGGGACTCCAGATAAGAGAACAAGGCGGGCACCAAGGCCCGGCCCGCGAAACGTGGTGGGGGCCCGGCGGTGGGGAAGGTATGGATGCTGACCGCATCGTGGGCGGTGAGCGCAACGAAACCCAAGGCGGCTGCGAGCCGTTTCGCCTGCTCCAGCTTGCCTCCGACCGCCATCGACGCCGAGGTGTCGATGAGGATGCGCACCGTCACCTCGTCGTCGGCCTCGAACAGCTTGATCAACACCTGGTCCAGCCGGGCGAGCACGTGGTAGTCGATTCTCCGGAAGTCGTCACCTGGGTGGTACTCACGGAAGTCTGCGAAGTCGACAGTGTTCCCGAATCGCTTCGAACGATGCTCGCCGCCGAAGCGACCCACGAGACGGTGTCGGCTGTGGAGTTGGAGGTTCTCCAGCCGCGCCATGAAAGACGGGCTGAGAAGGCTCAAGGAATCCCTCGGATGTCCGGCTTGGGCTCGGAGGTTGTCCCGAGGACTTCGTCGATTATCGAGTCGGAGCGCACACCCTCGGTCGTCGCCTCATAGCCCAGGACCAGCCGATGTCGAAGTGCCGAAGGGGCCGCCCAGCGGATGTCTTCGGCCGTGACGTGAGGTCGGCCGTCGAGCAGGGCGGCTGCCTTTGCGGCCAGCACGATCGCCTGCCCGCCGCGAGGTGACGCCCCCCATCGCACGTATCGCTTCACCGGGGCGGGTGCGGTTGCGCCGTCGGGGTGGGTGGCCTCGATGATGAGTGACACGTACCGGATCAGGTGGGTGGCGATTGGAACCGTGGGAGTGGTGGCGAGCATCGAGCCCACGGTTTCGGCATCGACCACCTGGGGAACTTCGGTCATCTCTCCCGATGTGGTCCGCCGCAGGATCTCTTCCAGGGTTTCGGCGGTGGGTGGGTTCACCTTCACCTTGAACATGAAACGGTCGAGCTGGGCCTCGGGAAGGGGATAGGTGCCCTCGAGCTCGATCGGGTTCTGAGTGGCAAGGACCAGGAAGGGGCGGGGCAGCGGCCTGGTCTCCCCGGCCACCGTGACGTTTCTCTCCTGCATGGCCTCGAGCAGGGCCGCCTGTGTCTTGGGTGTTGCCCGGTTGATCTCATCGGCGAGAAGCAGGTTGGTGAACACTGGTCCCGGCCGATACTCGAACCGGCGGTGCCCGCTCTCGGTCTCCTCGAGAATCTGAGTCCCGACGATGTCCGCCGGCATCAGGTCGGGTGTGAACTGGACGCGGCCAAAGGAGACGCCGATGGCGGCTGCAAACGCCTTGACCAACTCGGTCTTTCCCAGGCCGGGGACACCTTCGAGCAGGACGTGCCCTTCGGCGAGAAGTCCGACGAGGGTCTGGCGAATCAGGTCCTGCTGCCCGGCGATGCGGACCCCTACCGCGGTTTCGATCGCTTTGCCGACCTCGGCGTACTCGTCGATGAGAATCTCTCTGGGCTCGGTGGTGATGATTCCCTCTCCTTGTTACCGGGCCTGCTCGGCCAGTTGGTCGAAATAGGTCTGCACGATTCCCCGCAGCGATGGGGGGAGCTCCAGGGTCGAAAGCGTGTCTGCGGCCTCACTCAGGTAGTCGGGGAGGACCTGGGTGTAGGGAACGATCGATTCGCCACGTTGGGTCGGGGCCTCGCCCCTTCCGATCACGCTGCCTTCGCCAGATCCCCCGTCGATGCCCACCTGGATCTGGTCCGAGATGTTTCCCCGGTCGATCGGGTCGAAAACGGTGCTGGTGTCCGGGTTGGTCCCGAACTCACCTTTCGACCCGGACCCGACGCTTCCCTGGCCACCCTGACCGGAGGCGCCGCCGCTGCCCGGGGCGACCCCGGAGATCTGACCGGACGGGGTCCCACTCTGGCCGGCCTGACCACCCTGGCCGCCACCTTGTCCTTGCCCTTGACCTTGTCCCTGGCCCTGACCCTGTCCCTGTCCTTGGCCTTGGCCTTGGCCTTGCCCCTCTCCTTGCCCCTCTCCCTGTCCTTGTCCTTCGCCTTGGCCTTGGCCTTTGCCCTGTCCCTGCCCGGCGACCCGGGCCCGGACCCCTTCCAGGGCACGCATGGTCTCGGAGAGGGCCTGCTGGCCACGGGCGACACCGAGACCGTTGCGCTGACCGGCGGCGGCATTGTCCATGGCCTGTTGGGCGGCGGCCAGATCACCGAGAGAAAGGGCGTTGGCCGCTGAAGAGAGATCACTGGCGAGAGCGGGATTCCCCGCAGCCTGGGAGGTGGCCAGGTCGTTGAGTCGGTCTTCGAGTGCCCTGAGCTCTGGCTCGGAGAGTTCTTCGAGCCCTTCGGCGAGCTCCTCGAACTGAGAGGCGGCGTCGAGCGCCCCTGAGGTGAGGGGTCGAAGTGTCAGGTCCCGGGCCAGACCCTGGGTGGCGGCCTTCTGACTGAGGAACTTGGGATCGACGCTGGCCTCGAGGCGTTTGTCTGATTCGTCGAGAGCGGCGAGCGCCTTCTCCAGCGTGTTCATCTCACGCAACTCCTGGGCGAGACGGCGCAGCTCCTCGGCGATCTCATCGCCCTTCTCGACATCGGCTTCCTCGACTGCATCGGCGATGCGCTCAACCTCTTCCGCTTCGGCTTCGAGGGCCTCCTGCACACCGGCGGAGAGGGCAGGCTCGGTGCCAAACGGGGGGAGGATGCTGATCACCAGTGCGACGAGGGCGAGAAGTCCGGCCTGGCGAAGCCGCTCCCGATAGGTGACCATCCGAATCGCATCACGGGGTCGGCTCGAGTCCACGATCCGGTCGGCCCTGGTTTGGATCTGACCATGGAAGGGCTCCGAGTTGTCAGTGAACTCGAGAGCGGTGGTCAGGGCGTCACGGGCACCCAGGCCACGTTCGGCCGATCGGGCTGCGTCCCAGTCGGAGATGGGAAATACGCCCGCCCACAGGAGAACCATGCCCAGGACCAGCCCGATCGCGCCCAGAGACGGCAGCAAGAGGCCTTCAAGAGGGCTGAGCCATTCGACGAGTGCCACCGCGGCGAGGATCCCCGCAATAAATGGCGCGAGGAATTGGAGCGTGGCCACCAACCACGCAAGACGCATCCGGAATCGGACTGCGCTCAGGAATCGCTTTCTCGGGTCCCTCAATTACCTGCCTCTTGTCGAAGTAGACGTTTCGATGAGACGAACGGTTCCCAACTCCGATGTCCGGCACCGCGAGTCGGACGGGTTCACTTTGGCAGGATCGGCAGGCAACGAAGTAGGGGTTTGCCCTTATGACGTTCCAAGGCCCCGGTTCGGTTGACACGACTTTGTGATCGCCGACTAAGCGGTGAAGATCAGCACTCCGTCCCGGGCTTCCACCCGGAGTCTTCCGGTCAGCTGGAGATGCTCGAGATGGGAGACGGTCTCGAGAAATGCAAGCCTGGCCTCCAGCGGGGTCAGATTGGGGCGGAACGACTCGAGCATCACCTCCCAGGCTGTGGCGTCGCGCTCGCGGACCATCCCTGACATATCCAGGAGACGCCGATCGTGGTGCAACAGAATCTGTCGTGCGCGTTCGGCGCCCTGATCGATCAGCGTCCCGTGAGCGGGGTAGGTGACCTCGATCTCCATCCTCAAGAGCCGTTGCAGCGACTCGAGGTAGTCGCCCAGAGGATCGCCCAGGTCCTCGTCCCACATGATCACTGGCGAGATCCGAGGAAGGATGTGGTCGCCCGAGAACAGGATCCCGGTCTTCGAGTCTCGCAAGCAGATGTGAGCCGAATCGTGACCCGGAGTATGGATCACCTCGAGCCATCGGCCGTCTCCGATGTCGATCCGCTCCCCGTCGGCCACCGTATGGTCGGGCGAGTCGATGAACGGCATGTAGTCGGGGCGTTGGGCCAGGTCACCCGAGACCCTTTCGAGGATGGCCGGAGGGACACCGTAGGTGAGGCCGATGCGCAGGAGGCGTTCGACATATCCCGGTGTGTCGTTGTATCGGTCGACCAACTTCGCCGCACGCTCGTGCATCACGAAGCGACACCCGAGCTCACGAACCAGACGTGCCGACATCCCGACATGGTCGAGATGGAGATGGGAGACAACCAGAGTGTGCAAGGTCGACTCGTCGAGGCCGAGTTGCACGAAACCGTCTCGAATGGCATCCCGTCCCGGTTCCCAGTCGGTTCCACAGTCGAGCAGCAGGATGCCCCCATCGGCCTCGACCGCATACGTGTTGACCCAAGCCGGGCTCTTGAACGGAAGTGGCGCCGGGATGAGATGGATCCCGTTCCCCAACGACTGGGGTTGGGGAGTGTTCATCCGTGTTCGACGGGGTCCTTGATGCCGAAGGTTATGTCCATCGTCACCGTGAACAGGGTCGGTGCCCCCGAGTCGTCGACCTTGCCCCCGACCTCGACGATCTTGAAGCTCTGGATCTCCGAGATGGTGGCCGCGGCTCGCGCCAGGACCGTTCGCACAGCATCCTCGATCGAGTCACCGGCTTGACCAGAGAGTCTGATTGTCTTGGTGATGGATGACATTGGGTCCCTCCCGGGAGGACGGTAGCCGTCTAAAGCATTCGCACGATTGCCGACGCCACGTGGGTGGCGCCGCTGCCCAAGAGGACTGTGAAATGGTTCAGGTCGCGCAGTCTCTCGACAGTCAGGTTCGGGTTCCTGGAGGCGGTTTCGACAGCCGCGACCTCGGACATGAACCCACCTCTCTCGTCAGCCATGCCATGGTCGACCATCAAAAGTCTGGTGGGCACGATCAGCTCATGGACAGCGTTGATTGTCTTCTCGTCGAAGAGCATGTCGTTGCCGCCCTCGACGATTGCCTGGTAATTGACGAGACACTGATACTCGCCCCCTCTCACCTGGCCGATCTCGTATGAGAAGATCCGGTCCATCTGGGCGGTCCAGCGCCCACTGAGCGCAGGATGTCGTCTCCAGAACTGGAGGTATGCGTCCTCGGACTCGAAGTCCATCTCGAGCCGGGCCAGCGAGGGGCCGAGCAGGTCGTTGAGCACGGAGTCCCGTTCCTCGTCGGCGTCGAAGTCGACACGCAGGCCCCCATCGACGAGCACGATCCCGTTTACCCGTCGATGCCGGGTGCTGCCGTACAGGGTGGCGAGCCATGCCCCCATCGAGTAACCGGCAAAGGTCGCCGCGGGCACCTCGAAATGATTCAGACAGGCCGAAAGGTCACCTGCCATCGAGGGGAGGTCGTAGGGTCCCGGTGTCTCCCAACTCTGGCCGCGACCCCTGAGATCGGGCGCGATGACGCCCACCTCCTCTGGCAGCCGCGCGATCACCGGCGACCACCATCTGGAGGTGCCGGTCAGGCCATGAACGAGCAGCACAGTTGGTTTGCCGGGAATGGCCGGCCGGTACCACACCGAGATCCTCCCATGGTCCACGGGCACCGAGGTGTCGTGCACTTCTTGGAAACCTACCGGATCTGCGTCGGTGGAGACCAGCTCAGGTGGGCACCCAGGGGCCGACCCCGTATGTCCTGTCGACCATGACGTGGACTACGAATCCTGCGGGGACTTCCCGCATGGGAAACGTTGCACCGGGACCGATGTATGCCTCGGCCAACCGGTCCATCACCTCGAGAGCGCCTCCGTCCGTGATTCGCGCCTGACCCTGGACGACCAGGTATGGGTGCAGGCCCTCACCCGTGTGCTCGTTGGCCTCGAACGAGATCGCGATCAGAGGATTCCGGCGCAGAGAGTCGAGCTTGTGCTGATCGAAAAAGCTGGCCCAGATCAGTTCGTCTCCCTCCACCCCGACCCAGGCCAGAGTCACGTGAGCCGTTCCGTCCGGGTCCAGCGTCACTATGTGGCCCAATGGACCGGTTGCCAGAAGATCACGAACCTCTTGTGAGATGCGGGCCATTGGCCGATCCTATCGCGAGCCATGGTTTCGCGATGAGACACAAGTACTGGCTGACGATCAGTCTCGTGGTTGCCTTTGCCTGCACCACCGGGACCTCACCCGAGACCAGCGTTACTCGGCCTCCGGCGTCGTTTCTCCCCTGTGACGACACCGCGATCGTCCCCGCCGGGGGTCGGACTATGGGTTCGGGTTCATGAGCGAACCTTCGCCGGCAGACTTCGACGGCTTCATTCCCTACCTGGAACCGGGCGTCGAGTCGGTCACCCATCCAGAGCCAACGATCTGGGTGGGGTGGGCGGACGACGTCGCCATTGCGGTTTTCATCGGGAGACCGAACCCGGACCGCTCGGTGGAAGCCGATCGCTTCGTGATCTGTCGCTAACTCAGCTGGTCAGCCCGAGTTCTACCAACTGCTTCTGTCGACATCGGCCCGGGTCGGGGCCTTCTTCTCGTATCGGCGCCCCGGGGTGCTTCCTGGTCAGGTAGAGGAACACGCCGAACAACGCGATGAGCCCGGGGAGGCTGAGCCGGAAAACCCATGCTTCAAAGGCGGGCGACGATGAAGATCACGCCCAATGTCACGATCACGCCGGTCACCTTGAGAGGAGACACGTGCTCATCATACCGGGCGGATGTCGGGGGCCTAGAGCGCGCGCGTGGTTAGGGTCACCGGTCATGCGACGGGTTCTGCCCGGCTTCGCCATCCTCTTGATGGTCGCCGGCTGCTCGACTCTCGATGTGGGCTCACCAAGTGTTGCTTCGACGTCCCAACCCCCGCCAACCTCTTCCACCTTGGTGGTCACGACGACGACCATGCCCACTACGACCTCGACTGTTGCCGCGACCACCACCACCCTCAATCCCTACGCCCGGCCTGACTGGCTGGGCACCAGGCTGCTGCCGCTGCGGCCGGACGAGTTCGGCGAGGTGCAGCCGACACCAGCCGAGCTCCAGGACCGGCAGCTGGAGACCCTCGACCTCCTGGCCCCACCTCCCGACGATGAGTTCCACTGGACGATCGATCAGATTTCACCTGACGTGCTTGCCCGGGCCAGCTGGGTGCCCGAGTGCCCGGTCACCCTCGACGAGCTGTCCTACCTGACCATGTCCCACTTCGGGTTCGACCAACGCTTCCACACCGGTGAGATGATCGTGAATGCAGCAGTGGCCGAGGACGTGGTCGGGGTGTTCGGCAAGCTGCACAAGGCGCGTTTCCCCATCGAGCAGATGCGGGTGATCACCAAAGAGGAGATCGACGCCCACCCCACAGGTGATTGGAACGACACCACCTCGTTCGTCTGCCGACCGGCGGTGGGATCATCGTCGTGGTCGCAGCACGCCTATGGCACCGGGATCGACATCAACCCCTTCCATAACCCATATCTGAAGGGGGACCTGGTCCTCCCGGAGCTGGCGTCGGTGTACACCGACCGGGAGGACGTGCGGATCGGCATGATCGTCCCCGGTGATGTGGCAACCGAGGCCTTCGCCGAGATCGCCTGGGGCTGGGGTGGCAACTGGAGCTCGCTCAAGGACTGGATGCACTTCTCCCTCAGCGGAAGTTGACCTCCTCGTAATTGGGTTGCACAGGACCGGATATGACCGTCACCCCTGGGCGTCCCAATTTGTACCTATCACCAGAACAGATCGAACATATGTTCGATATAGTGCGGTGGGTGAGTGGGTACGCAGAACTGCACTGTCACACCAACTTCTCCTTCCTCGACGGGGCCTCGCATCCCGAGGACCTGGTGGAGCGGGCGATCGATCTCGGCTACGAGGCACTGGCAGTCACCGATCACGACGGTTTCTACGGGGTCTCGCGTTTCTGGCAGGCAGCCAAGGAGAGCGGTCTACCCGCCATCTACGGCGTGGAGATCGGGCTCGAGACCGACCCGATTGGCCCCTCCAACCCGGTGGCCAAGACCCAGGAGTGGGACGCCCATCGTTACGCCCGTACCAAGGGCGGCCAGGGACGGCTCCGAAGGGGTCGTAGTGTCCGATCGCACGGGGCCAAGCCGACCAACCTGCCCGAGACCGATCATCTGGTCCTGCTTGCCGGGTCACCGGACGGCTACCGGAGCCTGTCCAATCTGGTGACCAGGGCGCAGATGCGGGGGGAGAAAGACCATCCTGCCTACATCTGGGACGACCTGGCCGACGCAGCCCGCAATACCGACATCCACGCCCTCACCGGGTGTCATGCCGGGGCGGTGCCCAAAGCGGCAGCCCGACACGATCTCGGAGCCACCATGCGGGAGACATCACGTCTCAGGGAGTTGTTCGGGCCCCGGCTCCACCTCGAGATATGGCATCACGGCATGCCCGAGGACGATCCCCGCAACGATCTGATGTGGGAGGTGGCACAGAAGCTGTCTCTGCCCACGGTGGCCACGAATCAGGTTCACTATCACGATCGGAGGGATGCCGACCTGTCCGAGGTGCTGGCCGCTATCGGGGGGAGACGCAGCCTGGCCGTGGCCGACGGGTTCCGTCCCGCCAGCGACGAGCGATATATGAGGCATCCGGTGGAGATGGGCCGTCGCTTTGCCCGGTATCCGGGTGCGGTGGCGAGAAGCGGGGAGTTGGGTCGTCGTCTCGCCTTCGATCTCGGGTTGGTGGCGCCAAACCTTCCCGACTTCCCGATGCCGGGCCACTTCCGGGACGAGATGGACTATCTGCGCCATCTCACCTGGGAGGGGGCACGTGATGTCTATGCGGGAAGCGACGACGGGATCGACCCTGGTGCGCGACGTCGCCTCGAGCACGAGTTGGACATCATCGAGAGGCTCGGGTTCCCCGGCTACTTCCTGGTGGTCAAGGACATCGTCGACTTTGCCCGATCCCAGGACATCTATTGCCAGATCAGGGGCTCGGGGGCCGACTCCGCGGTGTGCCGCTGTCTCGGGCTGACCCGGGTCGATCCGATCCGGCTCCATCTCCCCTTCGAGCGCTTCCTGTCAGAGGAGCGGGGGAGGCCGCCCGACATCGACATCGACTTCGAGGCCGACCGGCGGGAGGAGGTGATTCAGTACTGCTATCGCAAGTACGGGCGAGAACGGGCGGC
>CAZRID010000010.1:0-22605 GCA_964600055.1 uncultured Acidimicrobiaceae bacterium | reverse complement strand
CCACGCGGAGCGGAGAAGACCAGCGCATCGGGAGGACCGGGAGGTCCGAGGCGCTCGATCACGAACTGTGGGACTATCACCGTCCTTGTCTCATGCGTCTTGGGGCTCCCCCACTCGAGCCGGCCGGAGACTTCGGTAGCCGAGGCCTTGACTGCAACCCGACGCCGCTCGGTGTCCACGTTCTCCCATCGGAGGGCGACCGCTTCGCCCCACCGGAGGCCCGACCATGCCAGGAAGAAGACCACTGCGCCTGCACCAGGCTGACGGTCGTCGCACGCCGCCGCCAATTCCTCCACCTGCTCGGCGGTGAGGAACTGCTGCCGGCGAGGTCGGACCTTCGGGGGTTTCACCACAGCGGCGGGGTTTCTGACGATCAATCCATCCGCCACCGCCTGATCCAGGGCGGCAGACAGCACCTGCCGGGCTTGACGCACCGATGCCGCGGAGAGGCCCACGTCTCTGAGATGGGTCTGCCATGTCCTCACAGCAACTGTGGAGATCCTGGCGAGCTGTGTGTCACCGAAGGCAGGGAGCACCCGGGAGTTGAGATTGGAGACGTAGTTGGCGCGGGTTGCCGGCTTGAGGTCGAGGCCCTCGATCCAGGTCTCCGCCCATTCCGAGAAGGCGAGCCTCCCTGCGGTCGGGTCCACCCACTCACCGCGGTCACCCCGTGATTCCTCTGTCCGGAGCCACCGGTCGGCATCCACCTTCCGTTGAAAGGTCTTCGAGTGCTGACGCCCATCCGGGCCGCGATAGCGGGCCAACCACGGTTTGGGACGATCAACGCGCCGTATCGATCCCATGCTCGTCCGCCCCCTGTTTCACCACAGTTTCACACCAGCAGAGAAATATAGCAAAACGACGCGAAACGTCGAAAGACTGCGAAAGAGGAGCGAGCGATCAATTCTCCCTGGTCAGAAGGCAGAAAGCGACGTTCCTTGAGGTAGTCGATTTGCTCCGCGGGTAGGACTCGAACCTACAACCTATGGATTAACAGTCCACCGCTCTACCAATTGAGCTACCGCGGAAGGTGCCTGTTGGCTCCCGCAGGATAACAACGCGGACCCTGTATCCAGATTCCCTCATGCCCGACTGCCTTCACCCGAGGTGGGCGTCTGGGCCATGTGTGATCTCTCGGAGACGACGCTGGGACGCTGTCGATCAGCTTGCCTGTCGAGGGTCTTCAGTCCCTTGGCGCCTGCCGACAACCCGGCCGCCGCCATGTAACGACCGGCGTCGACGAGTCCGAGGCCCTGATCGGCCAGTTGGGCGACTGCGGGATGCTTCCTAGCCGCGCCGGCCCATCGCTTGATCTGCTCATATCTCTCCCGCCCGGCGCGTGCCCCGATCACGTAGCCGAAGAGGGCCCCCACCAACAATCCGATCCTGAACCTCATGCTCGGATTCTGCCACGACCGATCATGTCGTGTGCAGGAGCCCACGGTCACGGTGGGCGGATGCACACGACATGGGATCAGGAGTTCTCCAGGAAGCCCTCGAGTTTGTGCGACTTGTCGGGATGACGAAGCTTGGCCAGGGCCTTCGTCTCCAGCTGGCGAATCCGCTCCCGCGTGACCTTGAAGTGGGAGCCGACCTCTTCCAGGGTTCGCATCCGGCCATCGGCGAGGCCGAAGCGCATGATCAGGACCTCGCGCTCGCGGTCGTTGAGACCCTCCAGGGCCATGGCCAACTGGTCCTGGAGTGAGGAGAAGGTCGCGACGTCGGCGGGGCGGTCCGAATCGAGGTCCTCGACCAGGTCACCCAGGGTCCCATCCTCGTCCTCACCCACGGGCGTCTCCAGCGACACGGTGTCCTGGGCGATTCGTTGCAGCTCGGCCACCCGGCCCGGATCGAGGTCGAGCTCAAAGGCAAGCTCGTCCATGGTCGGCGCACGTCCCTTGGTCTGGGTCATCTCCCGTTGGGCCCTGGTCAGCTTGTTCACCGAGTCGAGGACATGGATCGGCATCCGAATGGTCCTCCCCTGGTCGGCGATGGCCCTCGAGATCGCCTGACGGATCCACCAGGTTGCATAGGTGGAGAACTTGAACCCTCGTCGGTAGTCGAACCTCTCCACGGCACGCATCAGCCCAACATTGCCTTCCTGGATCAGATCGAGCAGTGCCATCCCCCGACCCACATAGCGACGAGCGAGGGCAACGACGAGACGGAGATTGGACTGGACGAGTTGTTTGTGGGCCGCCTCGCCCATGTCGGTCTCATGGCCGAGAAACGAGAGGTCTTCGTCGTTGAGGCCCTCCTCCTCGACACGGGCCTGAGCCCGACGCCCGGCCTCCATCTGCATCGCCAACTCGACCTCCTGTTGGCTGGTGAGCAAGGGGTAGCGGCCGATCTCGTTGAGATAGAGGCGAACCGGGTCGGAAACCGAGATCTGACCGACCTCGATGAACTCCTCGATTACGCCGGGTCCTTCCTCGGTGAGTCTTATCCCCTGGGAGCGAAGGGCGTCGGCGACCTTCTCGAACGCCTCTCCGGACGCCTCGGCATCTTCCAGCTCCTGCTGGACCTCGGCCATCGTGAGAAAGCCACGATGCTTGCCCCGCTTGACCAGGGCGGCCACGACCTTGCTGAGTTCTTCGTTCACGACTCCGTTGGGGAACGCTTCTCCTGCTGTAAAGCTATCAAGCGTCGCAAGTTGTCGGAATGGGCTTCTGTCCCTGGCTCCATTCCCGCCAGCTCTTGCTGAAGATTCGAGATCCGGACATCGAGCCGGCGTTCCTTCACCCGGGCCAGCATCTCGGGCCCGGACGGGAGTGGGCGGTCGTCCATGGCCAGAGAGCGGAGCAATGACTGGGTTACCTGTTCGGTCACCTTCGAGACGTCCACGGGACTCCCCACCGGCACCGACCCGAGGTCATCGGCCACCGCCATGAACGCCGCACGGAGCCGGTCGTCCGAGAAATCGTCGGGGGCCACCCCGGCCACCTCGGATGGGTTGGCCAAGAGCACCCTCAGCAACTCGGCCTCCATTCGGTCGAAAGGCCGATTGGGCGTACCGCTATCGGAGCGCCCGCGGGGACGGCCACCCTCGACGGCAGCCTCCACCATCTCCAGATCGACACCCACGAGCCGAGCCACAAATCGGCTGTACTCGCGCCGGGCAATCTGGTCGTTGACCCGTCTCACCTGCTCTGCGGCGGCATGTAGGGCACGGGCACGGCCCTCGGGGCCGCTCAAGTCATGACGACCCACCTCATGCTCGATCCGACGCTCCAGCAGCGGCCGTGCGCCCTTGACCGCTGTCACCAGTTCCTCGCCCCTCCCCTGTTGGACCAGGTCGGCGGGGTCGAGCCCGTCCGGCATCACCGCCACCCGGAGGTCGAGGTCGAGTCGGAACGGGGACTCGAGCTCATCCCCACGGAGGGCAGCCTTGGATCCCGCCTCGTCGGAGTCGAAAGCAAGGATCACCTTCTCCCCGAACCGTCGCAGCAGGTCGAAATGGCCATCTCCAAGAGCGGTGCCACAGGTGGCCACGGCCGTCTTGATCCCTGCTTCGTGCATGGCGATCACGTCGGTGTACCCCTCGACAATCACCGCAGGGTTGTCTTCGGCGATCTCACGACCCGCCCGGTCCAGCCCGAACAGGATCTGGGCCTTGTGATAGACCACGGAGTCGGCCGAGTTCACATACTTGGCGTCGGGGTTGTTGGTTGCATTGCGGTCGACCTCGTCGATCTTCCGCCCCCCGAATCCAACCGGATCGCCCCGCAGATCGTGGATGGGGAACATGAGGCGCCCCCGGAACACGTCGTAGACACCCTTGGGCCCCCGACGCGACAACCCGGCGTCGATCAACACCCGGTCCTCGATCCCAGCCGCCTTCAGCTCCTTGGTCAAGGTGTCCCAATCGGTGCCGGCGAATCCGATTCTCCACTCGTCGACGATCGCCAGGTCGTAGCCCCGGTTGCGCAGATAAGCCCGGCCCGGTCCCGCCTCCGGGGCCTTCTTCAGCCTTTCGTGATAGACGTCGATGGCCCGTCTGATCGCCTCGACCGCGGCCCCCCGTCTTCCTCGTCTCCTGGCGTCAGCCGGGTCACGTACCAGAGTGATTCCCGCCCGGCGCGCCAGCATCTCGATGGCGTCGGCGAAGTCGACCCCCTGTGTCTCCTGGACGAAAGTGAACACGTCGCCACCCTTGCCACAGCCAAAGCAGTGGTAAAGCCCACGAGCCCGGTCCACCGACATCGAGGGGGTCTTCTCCTCGTGAAAGGGACAAACCGCCATGAAGCTGCGCCCAGAGCGCTTGACCTTGGTCACCTCGGAGATCAGGTCGACGAGATCTGTCGCCTCCCGGACCTGGTCGATGTCTCCTCGTTCTGCCATGGCCTGCCGATCATAAGTACGACCGGCGGCGGACCATCACGCAGTGGCGACGAAATCCAGCCTGATGAGCACCTCGTCACCGACATCGGCCACCCCGGGCGCATTGGGAATCCCGATCCCGTAGTCAGATCGGAGCACGGTTGCGGAGGCCGACCCCTCGATCGTCGCCTCGTCGATCAGCGTGGCAGTCACATCAAAGGTGACCGGTTGGATCGTGCCCCGGATCAGCAGGGCACCGGTCACCGCGAAAGAGACGGGGGCGCCGACGGCGAGCGACCCGCTCAGTCCATCGGCCGACGTGACGTCAAATGTGATGAGCTCGAACTCGTCACTGGCGGAGTTGAGGATCACCGGCCCCCGGATCGCCCGGTCCCGGTTCCCCGAGTCGGTCTCGAAGGTCCTGGCGTTGACGACGAGTTGTGAGAACTGGATCGTCGAAAGATCGGCTGGATCAACATTGATCTGGCCTGCCACCTCCGATGTGGTGCCCACCACCCGCTTCGGCGTGCCGCGCAGGACCTCATCGATCTCGAATGCCGCGGTCGACTGCGTGGCGTCGATGACAAAAGCCTGAACAACGGGGGTCTCTGTCGACCCGGTGGAGGACGGCTCGCTGGTGGCGCCGGTGGTGGTTCCTTCGGCAGCGATGGTGGGAGTGGTCAGGTCTGTGGATGGCTCACCGGAACCGCCGGCAAAGTAGAGATAGGCCAGTGCCCCTCCCCCGATCGCCAGCACCGCCGCCAGGGCCCAGCCGATTATTGAACGTCTCATGGTTTGCTCACCAAGTCTCGACATGTCGTGTCAAGGCTGGGTAAAGAGTCCCCCCTCCCGGCTTCGCCTTACTCCCCCCGGGGGAAGAAACCGATCCGACCTCCCCCCTTCGGGGGGAGAAACCAGTTTCCTCCCCCGGAGGGGAGGTGGCCCGACAGGGCCGGAGGGGGACACTCAGGCGAGCTTCTCGGCGAGATGATCGACCAGCCGGTCCATGGAGACCCGCTCCTGGGCCATCGTGTCCCGATCGCGGACAGTCACCGCGTGGTCCTCCAACGAGTCGAAGTCCACCGTGATCGCGTAGGGAGTCCCTATCTCGTCCTGACGGCGGTACCGCCTGCCGATCGACTGGGTGACATCGAGCTCCACCATCCATCGTTGGCGAAGCTCGGCCGCGATCCGCTGCGCCGGCTCGATCAACTCATCTTTCTTGGACAGCGGGAGCACCGCCACCTTGTACGGCGCCAAACGGTGATGGAGTCGGAGCACGACCCGGGCCTCGTCGTTCACGGTCTCCTCGTGATAGGCATCGATGAGGAAGGCGAAGGTGGTCCTGGTGGCCCCGGCGGCAGGCTCGATCACATAGGGAAAAAAGCGCTTGTCGGCGTCAGCGTCGTAGTAGCGAAGATCCTGGCCCGAGTGTTCCGAGTGCTGCTTCAGATCGAAATCGGTGCGATTGGCCACCCCCTCCAGCTCGTCCCAGTCCCAGGGAAACCGGTACTCGATGTCGACCGTACCGGTCGAGTAGTGACTCAGCTCGTCCTGGCTGTGAGGGCGGATCCGGAGATTCGATTTCGTCATACCGAGGTCGAGGTACCACTTGAACCGCTGCTCCTGCCAGTACTCGAACCACTCGTCAGCCTCGTCGGGCCGGACGAAGTACTCCATCTCCATCTGCTCGAACTCCCGGGTTCGGAACACGAACTGACCTGGTGTTATCTCGTTGCGAAATGACTTCCCGACTTGGGCGATCCCGAACGGGAGCTTCAATCGGTTGGTGCGCCGGATGTTCTCGAAGTTGGTGAAGATCCCCTGGGCGGTCTCCGGCCGCAGATAGATCAGGTTGTCGTCGGAGTCGACCGGGCCCATATGGGTCCGGAACATGAGGTTGAAGTTGCGTGGCTCGGTGAAGGTGCCCGACTTGCCACAGGTTGGGCAAGTGTTGGGGTCGTCGAGCTTGTCGAGTCGGTGTCTGGAATTGCAATTGCGACACTCGACCAGGGGATCGGTGAACACTTCCTCGTGACCCGAGGCCTGCCACACCTGACGCGCCTGGAGGATCGCCGAGTCGATCCCGACCACGTCGTCCCTGGTCTGGACCATGGCTCGCCACCACTCGTCCTTGACGTTGCGCAGCAGTTCCACACCGAGCGGGCCGTAATCGTATGCGGAGCGGATCCCGCCATAGATCTCGGAGGCCTGGAATACGAAGCCCCGCTTTTTGGCGAGGTTGGAGATGGTGTCGAGTGTCGGTTCTGTCATTTTGAGGGAGGAACGGTGGCCCGACACGACCGCTTAGTCAATCTGGACTGCGTCCTCGGCGCCACCGAATCGGCGCTCACGACCCTGGTAGTCGACCACGGCGTCGAGAAGGCCGTGTCGATCGAAGTCGGGCCAGAGGATCCCGGGGAAGTAGAACTCGGCGTAGGCGGACTGCCAGAGCAGGAAGTTGGAGAGCCGATGCTCCCCCGAGGAGCGGATGATGAGGTCCACATCGGGCATGTCAGGGATGTACATGGAGCGGGTCAGCAGCGACTCGTCAATGTCGTCGACCTGGATCTCCCCCGCAACCGCCGTCGCCGCCAGTGTTCGGACGGCGTCCACGATCTCTCGTCGACTTCCGTAGTTGAAGGCAAATACCAGGTGCAGGTCCCTGTTCGACGCAGTCACCTCGGCGGCCTCGCCCATGTGCTTGCGGTTGCGATCGGGGATCCGAGGGTCGTCCATATCCCCGGCGAACAGCATGCGAACCCCCTGGGCGTCGAGATCGTCCCTCCTGCGGGTGAGCAGGTCCTCGTTGAACCACATGAGGAACTCCACCTCCTCCGGGGACCGGGACCAGTTTTCTGTCGAGAAAGTGAACGCGGTCAGCCAGCCAATCCCGATTTCGAGGGCGCCTTCGACTGTGTCGAACAGGGCGGCCTCCCCGGCGGCGTGACCCGCAGTCCGGGGAAGACCCCTGGCGTTGGCCCACCGGCCGTTCCCATCCAGTATCAGACCGACGTGTCTCGGGATCCGATCGGGGTCGAGTCGGGACAGGTCAAGCGTCATTCCATCACCGCAAGGGAGGACAACTTGCGGTCCAGGTGATATTCCACAAAGCGCCTGGCGATTCCCATCGCCTCCCCGGCCAGGGCCTGGTCGGTCTGTGGCATGTGCCCGAACTCGGCGCCAGCCAATGCCGCGAGATAGCCGGTCACTCCCTCTCTCAGACGGACCGCACCTTCGGTTCCGCAGCGGTCACAAATCACCCCACCACCGCCAAACGAGAAACGATGCAAGTCGTCGACCCGCCCACATGAAGCGCACATGAGAAGCGACGGGGCGACACCGACCACTTCGGCCAGCTTGAGCAGGTAGCTGGTGATCAGATCGGCGCCGATCTGACCGGATTCCAGGGCGCGCAGACCCCGGTGCAGCAGTAGGAACAGCCTCATCGACGACTCCTCCTCCTGGGCCACGGCATCGGCAGCCTCGACCATCGTGCCTGCCGCCACCACCGCATCGAGACTGGACCGGAGTCGGGGGAAAGGCTCGATCACAGCCACCTGGGTGATCGTGTCGAGGTTGCGCCCCTCGTAGAGGACCAGGTCGACATGGGTGAAAGGCTCGAGACGCCCTCCGAACCGGCTCTTCGTCTTCCGAATTCCCTTGGCGACGGTCCGGATCTTCCCGTTGTTGGGACTGAGCAGCACAACGACCCGGTCCGCCTCCCCGAACGGGTAGGAGCGAAGGACAATCCCCTGATCGTGACGAATAGCCATGGAGGCACACAGCGTAAGCGTTGGGTGCCCGTTTTACGTTCTACGTGGTGCGTGGAAGACCCCCTCCGGCCCTTGCGGGCCACCTCCCCCTCCGGGGGAGGAAACGCGTGATCCGTTTCTCCACCCGAAGGGGGGAGAACGGCGTAGCCGGGAGGGGGGAATCTGGGGCCACGCGTGGCGAGGATGTCCCCCTCCGGCCCTTGCGGGCCACCTCCCCCTCCGGGGGAGGAAACGCGTGATCCGTTTCTCCACCCGTAGGGGGGAGAACGGCGTAGCCTCGAGTGGGAAATCTGGATCTCACCCGACGCTTTACGTTCTACGGCCTACGATCGGCCAATGACCCTTGTCCCCGAAAGCGAAATAGAGGCCTTCGTCAAAACGCATCCGGAATGGAGCAGGGACGGCGCCGAGATCACCCGAACCTATGAGTTTGCCGACTTCGTCGGCTCGATGGGGTTCGTGACCCGGGTCGCTCTCGCCGCCGAGAAGGCCGACCATCATCCCGACATCGACATCAGGTGGAACAAGGTCACACTGACCCTGTCCACCCATTCCGAAGGTGGGTTGACCCCCAAGGACCTCGATCTCGCCGACGTCTGCGACGGGTACATCTAGCGCTCGAACCCGAGCCGATCGAGAAGTTGGGGCTTTCGCTGCCAGTCGGGCTCGACGCTGACGTGCAATCTCAGATTGACCCGATTTCCCAACAGCGCCTCCAGATCATGACGCGCCTCGGTGCCGGCAGTCTTCAGCAGCGACCCGCCCTTGCCGATGACGATCCCCTTCTGGCTTTTGCGCTCGACGATGATGTCGGCGGAAATGTCGATCAACCCGTCGTCTCGCTGCTCGATGTCCTCGACGGACACCACGAGCGAGTGGGGCAGCTCCTCGCGAAGCCGGCCCAGGAACTTCTCACGCACGATCTCGGCGATGACAAGGCTCTCAGGCTGGTCGGTGATCATTCCCGGCGGGTAATAGACCGGGCCTTCGGGGAGACGTCCCACGATCTCGTCGATCAGTTCTCCGACTCCTGTGGCGTCGAGGGCGGACACCGGGACGTACGAGGCGAAATCCCACTCCCCTGCCTTGATCAATTGCTCGACCACCTCGCCTCTCCCGGCGGTGTCGATCTTGTTCACGACCAGGATCACTTCGGCTTCCGCCTTGTCGAGACGCTCGGCAATGAGCCGATCTCCGGGGCCGACCGGCATCGTGGCGTCAATCATGAACAGCACCACATCAGCCTCGCTCAGGGTCCCGTACACCAATGAGTTCAACCTGGTTCCGAGCTCGTTGCGGGGCTTGTGCAGACCGGGGGTGTCGATGAGCACGATCTGATACTCGGGCTCCTCCGGGTCCGGGCCGTTGACCACGCCGCGGATTGCGTTTCGGGTGGTCTGTGGCCGGGACGATGTGATCGTGACCTTGGAGCCGACCATCTGGTTGACCAGAGTCGACTTGCCGACGTTGGGACGCCCGACCACCGGCACAAACCCCGACCTCATTCGAGCTCCCCACCCTCCGCGACGGAGACCGAAACATCTCCAACCCGGCGGCCCTGCATCCGGGTGACGGTCAAGGTGAGCGGTCCGTAGGAGAACTGTTCCCCCTCATCGGGAACCCGTTCGGCCAGGCCCAGGACCAGCCCGCCAACGGTGTCCCAGTCCTCGTCGGGAAGGTCCACACCGGCTATCTCGGCCAGATCATCGACCGGCAGCCTGGCGTCGACGTCCCAGCCCCCGTCGGGCCGAGGTGAGATGAACGTCTCGTCCTCGTCGGTCTCATCGGTGATCTCCCCGACCAGTTCCTCGAGAAGATCCTCGATGGTGACGAGCCCGGCAACATCCCCATACTCGTCGACCACGATCATCTGATGGAGACGGCTTGCCTGCATCTCACCGAGCAGGGCAGATGCGAGCTTGGTCTCGGGGATGAACTCGACCGGTCGCATGACCTCGGCCACCGACGCAGGCCGGCGGCCTTCGATGAGCATGGGCAGGAGGTCCTTGACGATGACCATGCCAACGATGTCACCGTTGCTCGTCACCGGTATTCGGGAAAAACCTTCCTCCATGGTCACCGATATCACCTCGTCCAACGTGCCAGTAACGGGGACGGTGACCATGTCGGGGCGTGGCGTCATCACCTCGCGCACCATGGTCTCGCCGAACTCGAGCACGGAGTCGATCATTTCTCTCGCCTGCTCGGCACCTTCCTCAGGAGTGGGCTCCTCTCCGGTCTCTTCATCATCGTTGGAGTCGTAGATGAGGTCGTTGGCCCATCCGCCCAGCTTCACTGACAACGAGAGAAGTCTGGCCGAGCGATACGCCACGGATCGAGAACGACGACGACCTACCTGTCTCGGGGCCAGATCGCCGAGGAGGAACACCACTAGGAAGACGGCCACCGAGTATGCAATCGCGCTGCCAAGCGTCTGTCCCGCAGCCAACACAGCTGTGCCGGCGACCGCAGCCACAACCAGCAGGGCGGAGCCGACCAATGCGACAGCGGGCGTGATCGCGTCACGGTCGTCCAGCAACTCGGCCACGATCCTCGCTCCGCCCACGTCTTCTGATGCGTCGCGCAGAGCATCGGCGCGGGGCACCCTGGTGATGGCCGATCCGGCGGCGCGCAGCCATGCCGCCAGCGCAAGGGCTACTACTGCAACGACAAGGGTGGCGAAGCTCATCTTCTCTTCAAACCCACAAGGGAGAGCACCTCGGTCTCCCTTCGCTCCATCAATTCTGCGTCGTCGTTGTCGAGATGGTCGTAGCCGAGAAGGTGAAGGATGCCGTGGGTGACCATGAGCGCCATCTCGTCGTCAAAGGCCACTTCGTACTCGGCGGCCTGACGCCCCACATATGCCGGGGCAACTATGACATCACCGATCATCAGAGGCGGGCCGTTCGGGTCGTGGTCGGGCACGACGCCCGGCACGAGTTCCTCGACGGGAAAGGCGAGCACGTCGGTCGGCCCCGAGCGGTCCAGGAACCGTTCGTTGTACGAGGACATCTCGTCCTCGTTGACCAGGAGGACGGTCAACTCCGTGCCATCCGGGTATCCCTCTTCGCGGAGCACCAACTCCGCGAGCCCGCGTAACTGGTCGAGATCGACCGTTTCGCCCTGTTCGTCGGCCAGGAAGACGCTCACTGGCCGGCGCTGGGTTTTCGACTAGAAGGATCGTCCATCAAGATCCGGGGAAGTTCGGGTACGCAATCCGCTGATGGTAATGACCGACCAGCGAGTCCAGGAAAGCCGACCTGATCTGAGTCATCTCGGAGAGGGTGAGCGGCGACTCGGAAAGCTGGCCGTCGTTGAGCTTCTCGTCGATGACCCGGTCCACCACCTTCTCGATGGCCTCCGGTGTGGGCTCCTCGGTCTGGAAATTGGCACGACAGGCGGCCTCGAGTGAGTCCGAGAGCATCACTATCGCCGACTCCGCCGTTCTCGGCTTGTGCCCGATGTGACGGAAGTCGTCGGGGTTGACGTCATCGCCGCTCTGAGCCCGGGCCTTCTCGTAGAAATAGCGCATGATGCCGTCGCCGTGGTGGCTCACGATCCCGGTGGCGACGTCGGAGGGGATCTTGAATTGACGGGCGAGGACGATGCCGTCACTGACGTGACGTCGGATGACCTCCGCCGACTCCTTGGGAGTGAGAAAGTCATGCGGGTTGGGGATCCCGAACTGATTCTCGATGAACATGGTCGGATTCTCCGTCTTTCCCAGGTCGTGGTAGTAGGCCATCGCCCGGGCGAGCAGGGCGTTGGCCCCGATGGCACGGGCGGCGGCATGGGCCAGGGTGCCCACCATCAACGAGTGGTTGAAGCTCCCGAACGCCTTTTCCTGGAGGAGCTGGAGCGCCTCGTGGTTTCGATCGGTCAGATCCAGGAGGCTGAGGCTGGTGGTGATGTCGAAGGCAGACTCGAAGAACTGGAGCGCGGCGAGGCCAACCAACGAGGCGACGGCCGAGACGCCGAACGCCCAAGCCATCGAGGTTCCGATGACCCCGAACGGAATGTCAAACGCAATCCCGAAGAGCGTGTATGGCACATCGTTGGGGCCGGCGTGGAAGAACCAGGAGGTGGCGGCGGCAGTTAAGGCGGCCGTGAGCGAGGACAGCACTACGGCGTTGCGGAATGCACCGCGACTGCTGACGGCGCTGACGAACGGTATCGGCGCCATGCTGGCCAGGGTGGCGTATACGGCGACACCCGTGTCAACGGTACCGACCGCGGCAAGGACCCCAACAGAAAGGGCCATCAGAACTGCGATCCTTGAGTCGAAGAGAACTGCGGTCATGAAACCGAAAGCGACGGCAGGTAGCACATACCAGCTGGACTGAGGCTCGAGGATCACCGTTGCCCTAACCGCGCCGGCCGCCAGCACCAGAAGGATGCCGAGCAGGGCAACGATTCGGGGACGAGCCCAGAACTCGGGCCGGAAACGGGAGAGGTACAGGCCGAGAACCGCTACCAACACGGCCAGCACCGCCAGCAGAGCGCCTTGTTTGGTATCGGCGACCACGCCGCTCGTAGCCCGAATCGCATCGATGTCGAGCTGGATCAGCCGGTCGCTGTTGGCGACGATCAGCTGGCCCTCGTCATAGGGCACGACTTCCTCTGTGACTTCTTCGACACGGGCATCGCGTTCGACGTCCGTTGCAGCCTCATCCACCACGCGATTGGGCTGGAGGTACGCCGCAACCACATCTCCCGCGGCCTGACCGGCCAAGTCGTCCTGTCCCTCACCCTCGTAGAACACAAGCGGAGGAGTGCTCCCCTGCTGGGCCCGGATCTGGGGGAGATTCTCCGAAGTGACCCCGCTGCCGAACTCGCTGTAAACGCGGTCAAGAGTGGCGTTCCGGACCGTCTCGAGATGGCTGCTCAGACCCAATGCATTTCTCGTAATGTCGTCGGAAGCCGCCGCCGCCAACGTGGCCACGGTGTCCGAAGCCAACGGTTGGGTGGCCGTGACCTCGGCCACGACCTGATCGATCGGGCTCACGTTCGATGCGAAACCGACCGGCTCTGCCTCGCAGCTCTCCGCCGGCCCACACTCCATCTGCTGCTGGCCGCTGCCGTTGCTCGGAGCGAAGGAGTCAGGGACCTCCTCGTCGCCGGAGAGGATCGTCACCACGATTTCACCTGGAGGCACCTCCACCGCCCAGGTTCCGTCTGTTGCAGACTCGGTTTCGACCTGGGTTCCGTTGGAGGAGACCACCACCCCTACGCCTCCGAAGCCGGTGTCGACGTAGGTGGATTCGGACTCGGTCTGAAGGCCGGGGACTCCATCGATGTCGAGGAACAACAAACCAGTCACCTGGGCCATCTCCACCTCTACCACCTCTGTGGTCGAGGTCGACGAGTCTTCCTCTGAGGGCTCTGTAGAAGTGGTTGTGGCAGGGATCGTCGTGCTGGTCGTCTCGGCACCCGGGCCCACCACTGCCTCGTTCAGGAGATCAAACAGCGCGTTCACCTGTTCCTCGACCTGGGCCTGAACCGCGGTATCAGTGCGAAGGATGGGAATCACCGAATCACGCGCTTGTTGCTCGGCCTCGGCTGTCGCCTCTGTATCGACAACCTCTCTCGAGACCTCGGCGTGATAATCCCGCGTGGCAAGCTGCCCGGCTTGCAGGTCCCCGAACTCGTCGGAGCTACCGCCCAATGAGAGCACTCCCCAGGCTGCCACCACGGTGGCGACAAACGTGGCCAAGCGGATCAGGGTTGGTCGGGGCATCACTTGGCCTTGCTCTCGAAGGCGGCGTAGGCCTCGACTATGGAGGCGACAATGCGGTGTCGGACCACGTCTCTTGCCGTCAACTCGACGAAGGAGACACCCGGGATGTCACGGAGGATCTCGCGCACGATCTTGAGCCCGGAGCGGCGGTTTTCGGGCAGGTCGGTCTGTGTCATGTCCCCGGTGATGATCATCTTCGAGTTGAACCCCAGACGTGTCAGGAACATCTTCATCTGCTCCGGCGTCGTGTTCTGGGCTTCATCGAGGATGACACAGGCATCGTTGAGAGTCCTTCCTCGCATATAAGCGAGCGGGGCTATCTCAATAGTTCCCTTGTCGACGAGCGAAGCCGTCTCCTCCGGCCCCAACATGTCCCACAGAGCGTCATAGAGCGGGCGCAGGTAGGGGTCGACCTTGGCGGCGAGGTCACCTGGCAGAAACCCCAACCTCTCCCCTGCTTCGACTGCGGGACGAGTGAGGATGATGCGTCGAACCGACCCGCTGACCAGGCTGTCGACGGCGGCGGCCATGGCGAGGTAGGTCTTCCCGGTGCCGGCAGGACCGATGCCGAAGGTCAGCGTATTCTCCCTGATCGCTTCCATGTACTTCTGCTGGCCATGGGTCTTGGGACGGATCATCCGCCCCCGGCCGACGGGTATTCCATCCGACAACACCCCGGATGGGCTGGGGACGTCGTCGATGACCATCTTCACCACCTCGTCGACCCGTGGTGAGTCGAGGGCGTGGCCCTCCTGGACGAGGATCAGCAGCTCCTCGAGAACGGTGCGGGCCTTCTCCACAGATGTGTCCGGCCCCTTGAGTGCGATCTCGTCCCCGCGCGCGACAAATCGCACCTCCGGGAAGTGGTTTTCGACCTGTCGGAGGTGTCTGTCGGCTTCCCCGAGAAGATCCAACATCAAGTGATGGCTGGGGACGCGTAAACGCGATTCGATTGGCTCAGTGGACACAGGGGTGACGCCCGATTCGTGGCGTCGCAAGCAGTCTAGAGGCCCTTACCAGTTGAGCCGGAAATATCAATCCGAGCCTGAGGCTGCCTGCACCGAGGATTCCAGGAGTGAGGCAATGACCGCCTTGTCGGAGTCACGGACCTCGTCGGGGCTGCCGTCACGGCGAAGGAACTGGATTGCGGCCAGAAAACGGTCGATGAGATCGTCACCACGCGGCGTGGCCAGGACATCGATATCGATGACAGTCGACCTTCCGGCTGACGCCAGAGGAAGCAGGTCCGAGGGCGGCACCGCATAGACCTCGGCCAGTCTCACCAGCCGCTGAACACTGAGCGCGCGCTCGCCGCGTTCGTAGGCGCCGACAACCGACGCCTTGAACTCGCCGATGGTGTAAGACTCAACTTCTCCCAGGGACCAACCGCGCTGGCGACGCGCCGCACGCAGACGAACACCCAGCGAAGCGCTGAACTTGTCGACCAAAGATCGTTCTCCCTAAGCCCGTGGGCGAAATGCTACTTCTTTGTTCCTGGTCTTTCCAGCATTCAAATCATCCGTGCCGCGGCCACGATCGCCGCCGTCTCCACCCGGAGCACGGTGTCACCGAGGTCGAAACGATGCACATCGTCCGGAACCTCATCCGCGGCCCATCCGCCCTCGGGCCCGATGACCACTGTCCGCGCGCGGGGGACCTCCCGGGTCCCACCTCGATCACACACCGAGAAAGGACCGGAGATGCTGGAGAAGGTGACTAGTCCCCCGGAGGTCCGCATCAGCCAGGCGCCACGCGACTGCTCGAGACCGGACACCGCCCACGAGCTGAGCCGGTCTTCACTGGGGGGTCGTCCCTGACCGTAACGGGTCTCCAGAAAGATCAGTTCGGCCACTCCCATCTCGGAGAGCTTTTCGACCATGAAACGAGTGCGGTCCCGATTGTCCGGTGCTGAGGTCACCACCACGAGATCCGATGGTCTGTCCACCGTCGACTCCTCACCCCGGAGAACCTTCCCTCGCTGGTATCTACCCTCGCCAAACGTGCCGCGACCGTCGGTGTAGGTGACCTGATCGTCGTCCTTGATCCGCAGCACCCGTTCCAAGTGGGATCGCTGCTCCGCTGAAACCTCAAGCTCGGTCGTCCACGGGTCATCCAACAGGAGATGCGGGATGTGGCCCATTCAGCTCGCCGACGCGGGGCGATCGGTCCGCTCACCCCGCAGATCTGCCCATTCCCGGAGCAACTCCTCTTCGTCGCCGGAGAGATCCAATGGTATTTCCACCGAAACCAAGACGTGGAGGTCGCCCCTCGACCTTCGGCCGAGATGGGTCACACCGAGCCCCGGCATTCGGAATGCCGTGTTGGGCTGGGTCCCCGCCGGGATGTCGAGCTCGTTGTCGCCACCCTCGAGCAGGGGCACCGTCAGCCTGGTGCCCAGGGTCGCCTCGGCGATGCCGATCGAGACGTGATGAATGAGGTCCGCATCCCGTCTGTCGTATCTGGAATCGGGCTCGACCTCGATCTCCACGTACAGGTCCCCAGGCGGGCCGTTTCGTCCTCCCGACTCGCCACGGCCGGAGAGCCGGAGCCGGGTGCCCGAGGTCACGCCCGCGGGGACCTCGACCGTCACCGTCCTGTCCTCGTCGACTGCGCCAAGACCGGAGCACTCCGGACATGGATACGTGATCAGGACGCCCTCGCCACCACAGGTGGGACAGGTGCCTACGGTCATCATGGTCCCGAACAGCGAGCGCCTGGCCATCCGGACCGAGCCGGCGCCGCCACATTCGGGACACGTGCGCTGTCCTCCGTCCCCTTCGGCGCCGGTGCCCGAGCAGGTCTTGCATGTGGTCTTGGTGAGAAAGCTCACCGTAGCTTCGGTGCCGAAGGCGGCTCCCGCCAGGTCCACTCCGACCCGGACCAGCACATCCCGGCCTCGACCCGGACGGCTCGCTCCGGCGCGCCCGAAGCTCGCACCATCACCGAACACCGACCGGAGCAGGTCATCGAGGCCGCCCCAACCCGCAAACAGATCCGAGAGATCGATCGTGTCACCACGGTCGTGCCTGCGTCGTCGGTCGGGGTCGGAGAGCACTTCGTAGGCCTCGGCCGCCTGGCGGAAGCGCGCATCGGCCGTCGGGTCACCGGGGTTTGCGTCGGGATGGGTGGCCCGGGCGACGCGCCGGAAAGCTTTCTTGATCTCTTCGCCGGTGGCGTCCCTGCCAACGCCAAGTAGCTCGTAATAGTTCTTCGCCATGGGTCAGTCTTGTTTGGAGCTGATCCGGTCCTCCAACTCCCGGGAGACTTCTTCGACAGCGGAGATGGCCCGCTTGTAATTCATGCGCATTGGTCCGATGACACCGACTGACCCCGCCGCGGACCCGGCTTCATACGTCGTTGAGACAACTGCCAGGTCGACGTCGTGAACCAACAGCTCAGCCCCGATCTGGATCGAGGTGCCGGTGGCTCCGGCCAGGATCTTCATGACCTCGGCTTCTCGCTCCAGAACTTCGAGAATCCGCTGCACGGCGCTCAGGTCCTCCCAGACAGAGGCAAGTCTTTGTGTGCCGCCGATGAACATCTCGGTCCCGGCGGCGCCGGCGAGATGCAACCCATCGTTCATCGTGAGCACTGCCTCCCTGGTCGGCTCCTCGAGCCGGCTCATCTCCTCGTCGCTGATGCTGAGATCGCCGCCGAGATCCATCCCCACTGCCGCCGCGCTCACCAGCCGATGTGCTGTCTCCAGCTCACGCGGTGTGACCGGGACCCGAACCCTGGCCCGCTGCTGGAGCACACGCCCTCCTTCGGTGACCACGATCAGAAGCACCTGATCTGCGGTGACCTGGACACTGTGCAAGGTGCGGACCCTGTCCCCCACCAGACCGGGAGAGGTGACCACGGCAGGCAAATCGGTGACGTCGGCCAGGAGGTCGGAGGTTGCCTTGAGCAGTTTGGACAGCTCGAGGTGAACTTCTCCGAAGAAAGAGTTGATCTTGGCCTGCGCGGCCGAGCGAAGACGGCCCGGACCGAGATGGTCCACGTAGTACCGATAGGCAGCAGCTGTTGGGATCCGGCCCGCCGAGGTGTGGGGCTGGATGACGAAGCCTTCCACCTCCAGGGCGGTCAGGTCGTTCCTCACCGTGGCGGTTGAAACCGAGAGACGGGCGCGCTCCACGATGGCCCGGGAGCTGACCGGCTCACCCGAGCGGATGTGCTCCTCGACGAGGGCTCGCAGTATTTCGGAGCGACGGTCTTCCAGCATGTCCCTAGAGGTTATCGGCGTTTGTGCGCTCATCCCACCCATCAGGCGGGTCGAGATCGAGCACCTCTCGGTGCACCGCATCGGTGAGCAGGGGCCGACTCACGACCAACCGCCCTTCCCGGAGCTCGATCACCCGCTCCCGGATGAGAAGATCACCCCCCGGCGTCTCCAAGAGGGCGTCGACTCCAGGGCCGGGAGCGACACCCACAGATCGACGAAGACCGACAAAGAGACGGTCGATCTCCTTGTCCCAACCGAAGACAGGCTCCCCACCGGCCGTCGGTCTCACGCCCCTTTCAACACCCTCCATGTAGGCCTCGAGTCTTCGCACGTTGTGGCTTCTGACGCCATCCCGGAAACGATGGGCACCATTTCCGTAGGCCTCGTATTGACCTTGGGCCCACACGGTCAGGTTGTAGCGACATTCGTGGCCCGTCCTCGACCAGTTGGAGACCTCGTAACGCTCCAAACCTGCCTCGGTGAGGACCAGGTCGGCGTGCTCGTACCGGTCGGCCTGGACATCGGGGTCCGGGGCCGGTGCCCCGGCTATTACCTCTCTGTTGAGCGGCGTGCCCGGCTCCACGGTGAGGGCGTAGCACGAGACGTGGTCCGGGCTGATCGACACGGCACCGCGCAGTGTTGCGTCCCAGGACTCATTGCTCTCGATCGATGTGCCGAAAATGAGGTCGACAGAGACGTTGTCGAACCCGGCCCTGCGTGCGTTGTCGACAGATCCGACGATATCGGCTGGCCCATGACGTCTTCCCAATCTGGCCAGGACGACATCGTCGAAGCTCTGTGCCCCGAACGAAACCCGGTTGAATCCAAGCGACAGCAGTTGATCGCCCCGAGCCAGACTGAAGTCCTCGGGGTTGGCCTCGAGGGACACTTCGGCATTCGGAGCCAGACCATGACGACGATGGAGAGCCTCGACGACCCGACCCAGCAGACCCGGATCGACATGGCTCGGTGTGCCGCCTCCGAAATAGACCGAGTCGAGTGGGAGCCAGGGGTCGCTCATCTCTATCTCAGTCAGCACGGCTTCCACATACCGCTCCGCCATGTCGTCTGCCCCGGCCACGACGGCAAAGTCGCAATAGGGGCAAACGGCCGAGCAGAACGGGATGTGGACGTAGGCGGCCGGGGTATCGACATGGAGATCCATGTCGTGCCGGCTCATATCTCGTCGTCGACGCGGAGGGCAGCCACGAAAGCCTCCTGTGGCACCTCGACCGATCCCACCATCTTCATCCGCTTCTTGCCTTCCTTCTGCTTCGAAAGCAACTTCTTCTTCCGGCTGACGTCCCCGCCGTAGCACTTGGCGATGACGTCCTTCCGCTTGGCCTTCACTGTTTCCCGACTGATTATCTTTCCACCGATCGCGGCCTGGATCGGGACATCGAACATCTGCCTCGGGATCAAGCCGCGGAGACGTGTGGTCATCGTCTTGCCGTAATCCGCTGCCTTGTCCCGGTGGAGGATTGCGGAGAAGGCGTCGACCGGCTGCCCATTGAGGAGGATGTCCACCTTGACCAGGTCGGCCTCCCGGTAGTCCGCCGGCTCATAATCGAGGGAGGCGTAGCCCTTGGTCCTCGACTTGAGGAGGTCGAAGAAGTCAAAGACGATCTCGGCAAGGGGAAGCTGATAGTCGAGCTCCACCCGCTCCGGGCTCAGATAGCTCATGTTGCCCAGCTCCCCACGCTTGACAGTGACCAACTCCATGATCGGGCCCACGTATTCGGTGGGCGTCAGGATCATCGCCCGCACGTAGGGCTCGGAGACACCGATCCGAAGCGCCGGGTCGGGGAGGTCCTGTGGCGACTTGATCTCCTTGACGCTGCCATCCAGCATCGTCACGTGATAGGCGACCGAGGGCGCAGTTGCCACCAGGTCGAGGTCGTACTCCCGCTCCAAGCGCTCCCGCACTATCTCCATGTGGAGCAGGCCGAGGAATCCGACCCTGAACCCAAAGCCGAGGGCCCGACTGGTTTCCGGCTCCCACATCAGAGAACCGTCGTTGAGACGGAGCTTTTCCAGGGCTTCTCTCAGTCTCTCGAAATCGTCGCCATCGGTAGGGAACAGACCCGAAAAAACCATCGGCTTGGGCTCGGCGTAGCCGGGCAACGCCTCCCGGGCTGGATTGGCTGCGTCGGTGAGGGTGTCACCGACCCTGATTCGATCAATTTCCTTGACCCCCGTGATCAGATATCCGACTTCCCCGGCCTCCAGGGTGTTGACCGGCTTCGAAGTAGGGGTGAGGACACCGATCTCGGTCGCGTCGTGACCTTCTCCGGTCGCCATGAACCTGAGCCGAAACCCTGATCGGAGCCGCCCGTCGACCACCCGGACGTAACAAACCACACCGCGATAGGCGTCGTAGTACGAGTCGAAGACGAGGGCGCGCAGGGGCCCGTCGGGATCGCCTCTCGGGGGCGGGACCTGATCGACAAGTCTCTGCAGGAGATGGTCGACGCCGACTCCGGTCTTGGCCGACAACCTGACGATGTCATGTGCCGAGCCGCCTATGACATTGGTGATCTCACCTGCCACCCGGTCCGGGTCCGCTGCAACTAGGTCGATCTTGTTGATGGCCGGGATCACTTCGAGTCCCGCATCCACGGCCATATAGGCGTTGGCCAGGGTCTGGGCCTGCACGCCCTGGGCCGCGTCGACCAGGAGCAGGGCGCCCTCGCAGGCGGCGAGAGACCGGGAGACCTCATAGGAGAAGTCGACATGCCCTGGGGTGTCGATCAGATTCAGGACATATGTCTCGCCGTCCTCGGCGACGTGGTTCAAGCGAACCGTCTGCGCCTTGATCGTGATTCCCCGTTCCCGCTCCAAATCCATCGTGTCGAGGACTTGCTCCCGCATCTCCCGTTCGGTGACGGCGCCGGTCCGCTCGAGGAGACGATCAGCCAGGGTCGACTTGCCGTGGTCGATGTGTGCGATGATCGAGAAGTTGCGAATGCGCGATTGATTGGTCACAGGCGAGCCGGGGGCCGCCATTGTACCTTCGATTGGTCGCCTGCTACTCTGCCCATTCCGACGCCCATCCGCTTTGCGGACCGCCGAATCTCCCATCGGATAAGAGTCTTTCAACATGGCCAACATCAAGTCACAGATCAAGCGCAACCGCCAGAACGTGAATCAGCGGATGCGCAACAAGTCCGTGAACAGCAACCTGAAGACCAGTGTCAAGAAGGTGGAAACCGCCGCTGCCGCCGGTGAGCCGACCGACGAGTTGCTCCGGGCGGCTCAGGCAAAGCTCGACACCGCGGTCTCCAAGGGTGTGCTTCACAAGAAGACGGCTGCCCGCAAGAAGTCGCGGTTGGCCAAGCGGGTCTCAGCAAGCTAAAACCACGTATTGCGTATTACGTATTAGCCGTACCATCGGCAGAGGGCGACAGTCAGTCTCTCCAACGTCACCCGATGCACGTCTTCGGGTTGGGACTTGATCACCCGATCCGCCCTGACCAAGGCCTCCTGAGCCCTGCGCAGAGATGACTCCCTCACCTTCCCCCGCTGACTCCAAAACCGCGCCGATCCTCGATCGCTCGACCGGGCGCCGATCCAGTCCCTGAACGTGGATTCGTCAGGTGCCGCCGCGGCCAGCGCCCTCTTCTTGAGATCTGACTCCACGGCGGCCAGGAAGACCAGTGGATGGCCATGGACCAGGAAGTCAGAAAGTCGGCGCAAGGCCTCACCGACCTCGCCCTTCGAGATTGCGTCGATGATCAGGAAGGTCGGCTCGTCGGGCCGGTTCTTGAAACGGTCGAGGATCAGCTCTTTGGTGATCTTCCCACTGGTCTGCTCGAGTTGGTCCAGTGCCTGACCCATCGCCGCAGTGTCGGAACCGAACTTCTGAAGAATCGCTTTGTCGGCCCCCTTCTCCAAGACAAGACCCCGATCACGGATCTCGGCGTCCAGCCATTGTCTCGCCTGCCGCTCCCAGATCTTCGCCACCGACTGTGAGCTACCGAGCTCCTTGACCAATGAGGACAACAGTCTGGGGAGAGCCCCTGCGGCGAGGAACACCACCTCGATCGAGGAGAGATCGGCCGCACGGATCAGCTCATCGAGGACCTCCCCCTCCCCCGCCTGGAGTTGGTGCGCATCCACCAATTCCAAACCCTGGCCCCCACCGAAGAGTGAGCCTGATTGGAGCAGCGGGATCACGGGCTCCAGCTCGGCACGGAGGGCGCCGTCGCCCTCCTCACCCGCCCCCCTCCCCGGCACGTCGATGCGGAGGACGTCTGAGCGCTCCAGCCCGGCGCGGCCGAAGTGCTCGGCAGCCCCGTCCAGCATCTGCTGACGCTCACCGGGACCGGCATTGGAAGGGGCAGAGATCAGAAGCAGGCCCATGTGGTGACAGTACTTGGCAGCTGGGACGCGTTCGTGGTGCGTCCCCGTCCGGGGGAGGAAACGCGTGATCCGTTTCTCCCCCCGGAGGGGGGAGTACGGCGTAGCCCAGAGGGGGGAATCTGGGGCACGCGGGGAGAGGATGTCCCCCTCCGGCCCTGACGGGCCACCTCCCCCTCCGGGGGAGGAAA